>JBDGYW010000734.1:0-3771 GCA_039588935.1 Gemmatimonadota bacterium
CAGTCGCTGGACGTTTCCAATCATCCAGCCCCTGCCAACCGGCGACGTACTCTCGTTGACGACCATGAGCTTTGCCAGCCAACCTTGTTCCTGTGAACTGCCGCTGAACTGCCAGGTGACGAGCACCTCGATATCGTACATCGCTGTCGCCAGCGACCCAATATTTAGCCGGCCCCCAATCCGCGTGTTGCCCGAGCTGTGCGGTGTAAACTTGAGTTTCGTCTCCCCGTTAACAAACGACATATACGATCCGTTACGCTTCACCTCAAGCCAGATCTCCGTGGGCGTCTCCGTGCCGGGCTTAGTGACATCGAGCTGCACGAGGGGTTTGGGTGCCGCCCGCTCGCTGCTATACAAAAGCGTGACGCTCCGCGGTGTGTCCATCGTGTAGTACGGCACGGTGGAATGCGCAAAGGTGAGCCCGGCGCACGTCCCGGCACACCGCTGGTTGCCGTTGTTGAACGGCGTGACGTCCCAGTTTCCGGGAGGCGTGGTCGTGTACGAGGCTATTGTGGTCACATTGTAGGTGCCATAGTCGCCGCCCGCATACCATCCATCTGCCCAGAGTCTCACCGTTCCGGTTCCCACGTCACCGGTACTGTACGTCACCGTTACCGTTTTGGGGCTAGACCGGGTGCTTGTAGGATCTACTGAGCAGGACGTCACGACACCGGTCTTCGAGCAACTGAAGTACACCCGGGCTGCATTATGGGTGACCGTGAAGGTCACGGTGTTGTTTGAACTGTTCGCGGGCGCAGTAGTGCTGGCGGTTTTCGGTGTCACCGTAACAAAGAAGCGATCTGCTGAATTAGAGTAGCTCTCCACAGCAGGCCCCCGGGCACCGTCCGGTTCAACCGATACCTGCGCGTAGGTGGCGCACGGTGCGATAGCGATGGCGAGGGTCACCAGGCTCATCTTCAAAAACGGACGCAGGTGGGACATTTCAGGACCTCTAGGATTTGAAGTGTGAACGTGCTTAGGCCCAAGGCAGGAGTTGTGCCTGACGGCACGATCACAGAACTCGTTGCCATACATCAAGTTGAACCAATCGATGATCTTGGGGATCGGTGGCGGCCGCCACTTCCCCGCCGGCGGCCGCCACTCAACTTTGCTAGGCCTGTCACCTTCGCCTGACGGGGAGCATCAATAGGACGGCGGGCAGCGCCGGACACGAACCCTACCCTCACCTCCAAACGAGTTCGTCCTGCGCATGACAAGCCCACTCTTCATCGGCACATCAAATGCCATCCGAGACGTCCAGGCGAACCTGGAAGCCCTGAGTCAGGTCCCCTGGCCCGTGCGCATTGAGGGACCCACGGGCAGTGGAAAAGGACTCGCCGCCCGGTACCTCCACGCCAAGTCGCCGCGGTGCCACAGCCCGTTCGTCACCTGCGGGATCAACGCCCTCTCCGATGAACTCGCCGTCGCCCAGTTGGCCGGTTACGCCAAAGGCGCGTTCACCGGTGCCCACCAGAGCCAAGCCGGATTGTTCGAGGCCGCCCACGGCGGCACACTTTTTCTCGACGAGTTGGGGACGGCAACGCCTCGGGTGCAACAACTGCTGTTGCAGTTAGTGGACGAGGGCCAGGTTCGGCGCATCGGTGAGCAACGCGCCCGGCGGGTCGACGTGAGATTGGTGTTCGCGACCAATGCGGACCTCGAGGCCGAAATCGCCGCTGGTCGCTTTAGGGAAGACTTGTACCATCGCTTAGGATGTCTAACAATCACCATGCCTGCGCTCCACACGCACGTCGAGGACATTCCCCAACTTTTTAGACACCTGCTCGAGCGGAAGGCCAGGGAGTCCAACCGGTCGCCCCGAGACCCGGACGCCCACGAATGGCAAGCCCTGATGTCCCATGCGTGGCCCGGGAACGTGCGGGAGCTGGAGAAGGCCGCCGAGTACTTGGTCGTATTCGACCGATTACCAAAGTTGAAGGGCAATAACCGGCCACTGGACGCCAACTGGCGCACCAAGATCACCGAGGCACTGGCACATGCCGGTGGCAACAAGACCGCTGCCGCGAAAGCGTTGGGCATCAGCCGCAAATCCTTGTATCAAGAGCTGGCCCGAAAGAACATTTCTTGTAGGGCCTCATGAGGAGCCGCCGCCGTCACCGGTGACACAGGGAACCGTCACGGTAACACACACAACCCTTCAGGATTCGTCGCAAACGTCCTGCATTTGGTGGCTTCTAGACCCATTCTGGACATTCTGTCGCTGGCACGGCCTTTGCTTTTTCCGGTCACGACCATATAGGCGGCCGTGCCATGATGACGTCCGGCTCACTCCGATCCACACTTCCGTTGCCCGACGAGCTGTCGGCTGAATACCTTCGGCACCATCATCTGCTGCCTCTGGAGATCGTCGACGGCGTACTAAAAGTGGCAGTAGTGGGACACCCCGATCCACAGGCCATCGACGACCTCACACTCCTGTTCGACAAGGCTGTGGAATTCGTGCAAGTGGATGCCGACGCCTTGGAACACGCCATTCAACAGGCTGTGGATTCTGCTGTGACGGTCGTCGGCCTCGGCGACGCCGTTGACGCAACGTTCGAGACCAGCGAAGCAGCGGATGGTACTCTGGCCGACGTGCGTGACCTCGCCAGCCAACCTCCGGTGATTCGGTATGTGAACCTGCTCATCCGAGACGGATTCGAGGCAGGCGCCAGCGACATCCATCTTGAGAATCAACCGGAGGGAATTGTGGTTCGCCTTCGCATCGATGGTGTGCTGACCACACTGGAAAGTCCACCGCAACCGCTTCAGTCCGCCATCCTTTCCCGCATCAAGCTGCTGGCGGATCTCGACATCGCCGAAAGGAGAATCCCGCAGGACGGACGGCTACGCGTCCGACTCGCCGAGCGAGAGCTGGACGTCCGCGTGTCTACGGTGCCGTCGTTCCATGGTGAGAGCGTCGTGATGCGGCTCCTCGACCCTTCCGGGAATGCGGTCGCCCTCGACCAGCTCGGCATGAGTCCCGAGGTGTACGACCTGATTTGTCACTTCGCCGAGGCGCCCCACGGCATCGTACTCGTGACAGGACCAACGGGCAGCGGGAAGACCACAACACTTTACGCGGCACTCTCACATCGTCGTGATACATCGGAGAAGATCATCACCGTCGAAGACCCGGTGGAGTACTCCCTGCCCGGGGTCATCCAGGTGGCGGTGAACGAGAGAGCCGGCCTCACCTTTGCGGCCGTACTCCGCAGCGTCTTACGGCAAGATCCAGACGTGGTGTTCGTCGGAGAGATGCGGGACAGTGAGACCGCGTGCATCGCCATCCGGGCGGCAATGACCGGCCATTTGGTGTTCTCGACCCTCCACACGAATGACGCGTTCGCGGCGATCCCGCGTCTGCTCGACCTCGATGTCGAGGATTACCTCGTCAGCTCCACCGTCGAGGCGGTGCTGGCACAACGACTGGTCCGCAAGATCTGCCCCGAATGCGTAGAACGTTACCAACCCGACGCAGGCACGGTGGCACTCCTGTCTGAGCGTCCGGTCGGGCGAGCGGCACTAACTCGCGGCGTGGGTTGCCCGGCGTGTCGCGGCACCGGATTTCGGGGACGCACCGGCATCTTCGAGTTGTTGGTCCTCGACGACGAGATCAAGGACGCCATCCTGAGACGGTGCAGTCGAGCCGAGTTCCGTGAGATGGCTCGGTCTCAGGGAATGGCGACTCTCAGGCAAGACGGTTGGTCGAAGGTGGAAGCGGGCATCACGACGGTCGAGGAGGTGCTCCGTGTCGTGGCGCATTGATGG
>JBDGYW010000735.1:0-3770 GCA_039588935.1 Gemmatimonadota bacterium
TAGATGATTTCCTGCTGCTGGAACATAGCCTGGCCGTGCTTGTCGAATGTATCGACAAGATCGAATACGCGATCCTGGTCTTGTTCGGGGTTTTTACACACCAGTTAGGTTCCTGTGCTTCCAGCGGGCCCAACGGCCCCGGTACTTATACAGCTTGGCCCGCCACTCCCGTTGGCCGCCGATTCCCACAAAAGCGTCCCAGATGCTACCGCAGTCGATACACGCCGCGTCTGTCTGGTCCCACAGTTGGTCGATGATGAGGGCTGCACTCACTCCAGCGGACACAAGGTACACGTCCGGGCTGAAGTCCAGGGCCCGTGATACGGCTCGCTCGATGCCGCGGTGCTCTAAATGCAAGTTAGGAGAACTAACGCCCACGAAATCAAAAGGGAAAGCGTCAAGCTGCGACAGGGCCTCGTTTCCGATCAGCACCACATTCATCTGGCGCAATTGCTTGATGAGGGGAAACAGCTTTGCGTCCTTCGCTGCATCGTCAAGAACGCTGTCGCGCTCGTAGAAGCGCGGGCGCATATCGTACTGTTGCAGCGTGGCCTCAATGTTGTCGCCCACGCCGTCGAGATCCGTACGCTCCGGGTCCCAGATGCAGTCAGGTACAGCAATCAGAAAATCGCTGTCCGCTTCCCGTAGCCGCAACACGTCCAGCAGCTTGTCACCAGTGGGGCCGTGGATCGTTTGCCCGAAACTGGTAGGACGCCCAAGCCTGTACCGCATGATGCACAACCACTCAGCATCACTATAACCGGCGAACGCGAACCGTGGGCCGTCCCGCAAGCGGTCTGCGTAGTACGTCAATGGGCGCCGTTCGATCTCAATCACGGTATCGCTCCAAGCACAAAGGGCGTGATGACTCGTGCGTAGAACGTCTTGTGCCCCTGGTGCGGATGGCCCCCAGAACGTCGCTGCCAGTTCGCAATAGCCACGTCAAAGGCGCCGTCAAAGAGTTGGCCCAAATCAATGTGGCTTGTCCGAGGTCGCGCCTTCCACACTTCCCACGACAACACCTTGCCGGGAAAGCCAGCACACCACACCCACGCCGACGTGTCTGTGCCGGCCGCTGCACAGTCCCGGCGAATTCGCTCCACGTCTTCCCATCCGTCCTTTTCGGGGATGACGATCGCTGTTGCATTCATGCAGTGTTTGGCCTGTTCCGTAAGGCGGTTACAGACAAAAACTGTGTTGTGGTTTCGTAGCTCAGTCAGCAGGGCCAGCAAGCCCTTGTCGTCCTTCGGCCCGCCGGCAATCTCCTCTTGCGTCGTATACCACCCGTCACCAGCACACCAAGTGATGGACTCCATCAGCCCTGGAATACGGCGGATGTATCTGTCGAAGCGTTCGGCGACCCGCCCGCAAATGGGCCAGTTGGAACCCATCAGGATGTTCTGGGCATTGCCCTCTAACGCCCTGTCTTCAATCTCTTGGTGCGTCTGCCGAAGCGCCTCACGAATCGGCGCATACCGATGGCGGGCACATCGTCCGTTCTGCAACGTGAGCATCGCTATCCACTCACCGTCGTTGTACCGAACGTGGTAGAACGGCGTGCCTTGCTGTAGCCACTGAGTCTTTCGGGCCAGCGTCTCCTGCACGCTCAAGGTGGGTGGGTAGCTACTCATCGGAACACCTCGGGAATGGGGCCGTCGTACGGCACGATCTTGGCCCCGCGTGGAAACGCAACGTCATTCTCGGGAGTCCACGACTCAAACGCCCTCCGTGTCTGCACGTACCAACCGCGTCGATCCGTTCGCCCTTCGCCTCGATATTCGTAGTAGCGGTGCTTTGCGGTTCGCAGTTGCCCGTCAGTGGCAAAGGCCATGTGAATACAGTAGGGCCCGTCGTGTCGCTGAGTCCGCGGGTAGGTGTTCCACGTCGGCATATCCGGGCGTTGGTGCTGGGCGTTGTAGCGCAAGTCAGAGTGCCAGCGGTGGCCCTTGATGTGGTCCATATCGAAAAAGCCACCCACAGCCTGGCGAGAAAATAGCGGCTCGTTTTTCAGGACAGGCGGGTGCCAGATGTGTGTGAACTTGAAGCACCAATGCCACCATTGCCCGCTGGCCTGGGCCATGATGTCGTTGACGACAGGCTGATCGTCACGGCAGTAGAACTCATCGGCGTCGAGTATCACCAGGAAGTCTGGCTTTACGCTTTGCAGCACGTCCAGATACCGCTGCCGCATCGCAGTCTTGCCAAGCGTGATGTCTCGCCCGCGACTGAAGCCATGGGGGATATAGGTGACACGCTCATCCCTGTCGGCTAACTGCCTGAGGTACGCGGATGTGTTGTCAATCGACAGCCCCTTGTCTGAGACGAGCCCCGGATTGGCCTGGGCATACGCTACGTCGGCGCCCTCAACAAACACCCACGCCGCCAAGTCGGGCCAGTCTTTATGCTGCCCGTACAGTTTCGGCAGAAACTCTAGTTCGTTCAGGCAGATCGTGCAGAGAGCTATCGACATAGCACCTCCTCTTCTACTACGCGAATCAACTCACGACACCGATGAGTGTACGTGTGCTCGGCCAGCGTGCGGCGTAAAGCGTTCTCGCTGATACGCCGCCGTTCTTCGGGACGCGGTAAGTAGTAGTCGATCTTGGCCATCAAGTCTTCTTGATCGTGGTACATCACGATCTCTTCGCCGTCGACGTATTCCGTCGTCAGGTCCTCACAGTAAGGGTGCAGCAGAAACCCGCCAAAACCGCTCACCACGTACACGCGGTTGCTCCAGTAGTTCGGCTTCGTGGGATCCATGGGAGCGAGGACAATGTCCGTGTGTGCGATGAGGCGAGCGAACTTTTCTCGATACACCCATCCGGCTTGCGGGCTGTGCTTGAGAACAAACTGCTGACCATACACCTGCTGCAACATCTGGATCTGCTGCCATCGGCCAGGCTGCCCGGCAGGTCGGCACATCCCGGCAAACAGGATCGGGACGCGGTCCCTTGCGGGCGGGTGCCTGCCAGCAATCCGCGCGTCCGCCCCTTGGCGAAGCACGTGCAGCCCAAACTCCTTCACGCACCCATCGGTGCAAAACCCTGTGCTCGTAACAGACGAAAGCCATTTGATGTGCGACACCCATCGCCCCGGCATCTGTGGGTGGTCTACCAGGTCAAACCACCAGAAGACTATAGGACACGATGCTTGCGCCACCCTCCGTGCAGCGTAGTCTTTGTCGTCGACATCTGACCAGTGGTGGTGGATCAAGGCGAAATCGTGGCCCTTCGTACGTTCATACTCACAGCCGACTCGCCCCTGCCGTGCCAGCGGGCGATACGACTTGTAAGGATGCTCCTGTACGCAGGTCACCTCATGCCCCAGTGATCGCAGCGCGTGCGTGATAGACCCCTCGTCATCGTTGTTGGCCTGGACGTGCTTGGCGATGTAGCAAATCTTCACACTTCCACTCCTAGGCTTTGCCACACGTCGGCCCCGTCGCCCCCTTGCGCCATCACGTGAAGCACTCCGTCTCTCACTGAGACACGCTGTTGCCCTGCGATCGTTGCGTCCCGATAATCCAGAACGGGCTTGTCCAGCGCGCGAATGCGACACGTCGAGTGTCGCACCAAATGAGAACCGGCGAACTCGATAAAGCTGTCGGACTGCCCAGGCCGCACGTGCGCTCGCAGAAAGTCCCGCCTCCAGATAGACGCCTCCAGGGAGAACGGCGTGTGTACGTCGCGGGTCGGCTCGTAGACTGCCATCCCGTTGAGGTTATCCACGACGGGCCAATCCGACACTCGATAATGGTTCCGTGACTGGAG
>JBDGYW010000736.1:0-3761 GCA_039588935.1 Gemmatimonadota bacterium
CTCGATGCTTGAGCTGTCGGCGCCACTCTCGCGGTTCGTCGGACTGGGACCGCACCGGAACGAGGAGCCGAAAGCGCTCGAGGATGAGGCTATTGCCGAGCGGTTCGCTAAAGACGGCCCGGCCACCCGGTTTGAGCACACGGTGAAGCTCCACCGCAGCCCGGCGTTTGTCGCTCAGGTGATGCAGTATCGCCTGGCCCGCCACGAGGTCATAGGCTGCATCGTCGAACGGCAGATCATAGAACGACGCCACCTCAAAACGCGTGACCTCGTTGACCCCATTCACGTCGGCGCGTTCTCGAGCAACCCGAATTGCCTCGCTCGATATGTCGAAGCTGTCAACAACTGCGCCCCGCTTCGCCAGAATGACGCTCAACCACCCGTCGCCGCACCCCGCATCCAAAACGCGACGGCCCGACACGTCGCCGAGCCGCCGGATGGAAGCATGGTACGGATGCACGGGAATCTGGATATGATCGAACTTCTCCCAATCCGCGGGAGAGAGCAGCAGGTTCGAGGCACGCCTGTCCCGATACATCAGGTTGTGACGGTCTGCCTCGACCTGCTCTTCAGCGGTGTGTCTCACGATGGGTCGCCACCTCGGGCAGGTCTCACACCGACGGAACCCCGCTGGTCAACCTCACGGGCCATGTGCCGGATCGCTCGTACGTGGGATGTCTACCGCAGGGAGAATGGGACCGCCACACCGGGGGACCCCGCATTCCATGGTTGGGGGCTTCGGAGACGACCTACAGATAGAGAACACCGATTCCAGCCCAGTCCTGGTTCCGGTCTGCAACGATCTCCCGGTACCGGTGGCGGCGCCGGACTTCTTGCCAGAATCGACTCACCTCGCATTGGCTGTTGCCGCGCCGCTCGACGATGTCGTGAAAAGCGATTACTCCACCGGCCCGCACCAGATCAGCATACATCTCGAAGTCCGTTCTCACGCCGTCGTAGGTATGGTCGGCGTCGATGAACACGAAATCCAGACCCTCCCCACCCAGGTGCTCTGCGACGCGCGCCCGTGTCTCGTCTGTATGGGAATCACCCTTGATGAGTCGAGCCGTCCGGCCATCATTCACAAAACGCTCGTAGAACCTGGTCCGCCAATACGGATATCCTTCATTGCCCGGAATCCGCAGCCCCGCGCCGAAATGACCCTCCGGCAGATCAACGCTGACGGTAACACTTCCCTTCGGGGTGAGCCACGACCAGAGAAACAGCGTCCCGCCGTTCGCTGTTCCGATCTCGAGCGATCTCTTCGGCTGCAGATCGTTCACGAGGTACGCAAGCTGCGCCAGCTCCTCAAAGATCTGGAGCGGCCGAATGCTGATTGGTGTAAGCGGCCATGGATGCCAGGCCGAGCGATACCGCCAATCGAATGCCAACTGAACGAGCCTGTCGACGTTCCCTTGGCACTCGCACGCCAACGTCCGCAGCTGACGACTGGCGAGTTTGGCCGGCAGAAGGTCTTTGTAGCGGCTGACGACGGGTCGCAGTACGGTGGCGACATCTTGCCTACTGGACAATCCAGCTTGCCGGATCATTGCGTTCCGCTCGCATACACTTCATCCACCCAAAGGAAAAATGAATGAGGGGCCACGTCTCCACCGCCGCCCCATGTTGTCGAAAGTTGAACCTGATTGAAAACCGAATTTCCCTCACCTCTCTGTAAGATCCCCACGTCGGTGTATTCTATGATCTTTGTTCCATTGACCCACACCCGGAAGATGCCGTCACACATTCCCGTCGTATTCAACACAAACTGAAGCTCCATCTCATACCATTCACCGCGACTGAGTACGCCGCTTTCACCCTGGTTTGGGACGAGGCGCGAACGTGTCTCGCAGGGCGGCGCGGACCCTTGAAGTCCGATTTGGTACTGGAGTGGGCCGTCGTCCGTACCCACGAGGCGGCCGAATATCCTGTTTGTACTCGCGACCCAGTAGTGGAATAGCTTATTGGTCGAAGTCCGATGGCCATGAAAGTCATCCGAGATCTTGAACGCGTAGCTGACGTACAACTCTTGGTAATTGACACCGTGAACGGTCGGAAACCATTGAGTCTGCAACGTTGCCGGCGCACTGCCGCCGTTCATACCCTCGGTGTACTCGAGCTGTGCGACGTTTGCAGGACTCACGGGAGCCGTGGCGTCTTCGATGATCGTGAACCGACCTGCCCTCTGCTCCACCCCATCCCAACCTTCTGACCCTCCACTCTTGTACGGGAACTCTCCGGTTCCACGGTCGGCGTCGTCGGACGCCTTGCTGTTGAAGCCGCGCCCCACGATGGCGGCATACCCGGCCGGCTCGTTGGCGCGCCAATTCGACGAGAATGTCGGGCAAACGTCCATGGTGGTGGCGTCGTTGTGAGCCTCGGTGATGGCGACGTCGCCCTGCACCGCCGGGACGTCCACGCTCCATTGGTGATCGTTCTCCTTGGGGTCGCAGACGCCGACACTCCCACCGCCGAAGTTAGAGTCGATCCAGTAGTGAACCTGATAAGCAACGCCGACGACCAGCAGACCCGGGAAGGCGGAGGAGAAAGCAGGGTCCTCGCTGGCCGAGACCGTTCCGATTTGCCGTGCCACAACCGCACCGTCGCCGGTGCGGAGCACCGCCACGGAGATGGGGTGGCCGCCGTGAGGACCCTGGAAGCTCGCGTCCAACGCGAAGGTTAGATCCGTAGTGAATGTGTCACAGACGTCCCCGGTATTGGCGGCGTTGTGAGCCTCGGTGATGGTGACGTCCCCCTCCACGGCCGCGATGGCCACGATCCACTGGTGATCGTTTGCCTCGGGGTCGCAGACCCCCTCGGTGCCACCGCCGAGGTTGGAGTCGATCCAGTAGTGGACCTCGTAGGCGACTCCGACGACGAGCAGGCCCGTGAACGTGAAGGAGAAAGCCGGGTCCGCGCTCGCTGAGACTGTACCGGCCTCCCCCGCCACAACGGCTCCGTCGCTGGTGCGTACCACAACCACGGCGATGGACTGGCCTCCGTGAGGACCCTGGAAACTGGCGTCTCCGTCGATTGTCAGCCGAAAGGGACCAGTAGGCCCGACGACCTCGTTGCTGCCGCACGACCCCAGCACTACGATCAGACCACAACAGAGGTTAGGAAGCCACGAGATACGCTTCATGATTGATGACCCCGGTTTCGGGGGAAGGGATCGCTCGGCAAGGATCGCAAGCTGTTGCCCAGTATCACTTTCGGACCCTTTTCCCCCGAACAGCTAAAGAACTGAATCAACAACCGATGCGGTCGGTGCTGACAACGACGTTGTCGAAATAGCGTTCCTGAGTTGCCGGACTGCCCGTGTTCCAATAATTCTCGAAATAGACTGCGTTGATTCCATATTCGGTGGCCGCACCGACCCAGTTCAAGTCGTAGCGACTGGCTTCCGCCACACCATCCACCCACAGTTCGAATACACCGTTTGACTCACCAGGGTCGTTCAGGGCAATACGCGCCTCGACACAAAACCAGTTGCCAACGTGTCGATCGTCGAAGATGGGTGTGACGCCGGTGCGCGCACCCAACCACCGAAAGTGCTCAAAGTCGTTGTATTTCGTTGTGAGAAGATTCCCTGCCTTGTCGGTTCCCGACGCAGGATCGATCACCAGGAACGCCTGCTTGGGTGGATTCCCCGCCCACACATGCCCCACCATGGCCTGCGCAAAGGTCGTGGGAGATGCGAAGCTGAACGCCCGTGAGAGCTTGTGGCCTCCCCCACCTCGCCAGGTGGGCTCGTTACGCAC
>JBDGYW010000737.1:0-3760 GCA_039588935.1 Gemmatimonadota bacterium
GGACATCAAAAAGGGGCGGTTAGATATCAGCGGTGAGTTGTGGCTCGATGCGTTGACGTCGGAAGACGTACAGATCGCATTGCGATGGAGGAATCAGTCGCGGGAAGCCCTTCGGACCCCGCACATGATGACCGAGGAGCAACAAAACACCTTCTATCATCAGCTTCAACAGCCCCACTCGCCTCACCGCTACTGGGCCGTTCGTCAACGTGGGGCTACGCATCTTCCCTTGGCGGTCGCCGGTCTCACGTACATCCAGTGGGAGAACGGCCAAGCTGAAATTTCCTTGATTGTCGATCCGGCAAAATCCGGCGTCGGCGGCGGCGCGGTTATGTATGTCCTACGGGAAGCCTTTGATCGGATGAATCTCCGCACGGTGATTGGGGAGTGTTATCACTGCAATCCCGCGAAGGGGTTTTGGGAGAAGCAGGTGGAGAAGCATGGCGGGTTTTCGACGACGCTCCCGCGTCGGAAGTATTGGGATGGGTATCTCTGGGACAGCTACTACTTCGGCTTCACCGATGAGGCGTGGAAGAAGAGATTCGCATGAAGATTCTCGTGACAGGCGGCACCGGGACGTTCGGCCGCGCCTTCGCTCGTGCGTGTGTGTCGCGCTATCGCGATCAGGTGGAGCGGGTGCGGCTCATGGGCTCAACCGAACGTAGCGTGGCTGCCGCCACGCACGAGTTTCGCGACTATCACGCGGTGAGCGTCATCACCGCTAACGTGCGGGATGCCGACCGGATGCGGCAAGCGGTGTGGGGTGTGGATGTGGTGGTGCATGCGGCCGCGATGAAACGCATTGGCATCATCAACTACCAACCCGAAGAAGCGGTGAAGACGAACGTTCTGGGTACGCTTAATGTCATCAACGCTGCGATTCAGGCGCGAGTGCCGCGTGTCGTGGTGGTCTCTAGCGACAAGGCGGTGGCCCCGGCGAATGCCTATGGCGTGACGAAGGCAATGGCCGAACACTTCGCCGTCCAGCACAACTCGATTGCGTATCCGCAAGGGACGTCGATTTGTGCGGTGCGGTACGGCAACATCCTCGCGTCGAGTGATTCAGTGTTGCAAGTGTGGCAGCGTCAGATTGACGCCGGGAAGCCCCTCACCATTCATAACCCGATGCACACGCGCTTCGTCATGATGATTGATGAGGCCGTGGACCTGGTGTGGACCGCGCAGCAACACTGTGTGGGGGGTGAGATTTGGATTCCATTTCTTGAGGCGTGTTCCGTGCGGACGCTCAAGTCGGCGTTCGCCCCGGACAGCCCTGAAGTCTATTTGGGGGCGCAGCGCGGCGAGAAGGCACATGAGGCGCTGTTGTCAGACGAGGAGCCGAATCATACGAACACAACCGATCGGCATTACATCGTGTTGCCGCAGGAAGCGGATTGGGCTGCGGATTCGGCGTGGCCTGGTCGTCCCGTGACGCTTCCGCTGACGTATCGCAGTGACACCGCACGGCAACTCACGGTGCCAGAGGTGCGAGAAAAACTCAAGGCGCAGGGATTGCTGGGGGCCATATGAAGAAGTCTCCTACTGCGTCGGCTCGTGCGACGAGGGAGTTTCAGAAACGAAACATCGACGCAGGGTTGTGTTCGATCTGTGGTCGTCGAGAGTTGTTTTCAAAATGGAGATGCGAACTCCATGAAGCGATGGCCTCTCTTCGGTATCACCGTAAAAACGTCAAACGCATGGAGTATCGCTTGGAGAAGGCGCGTGAGATGCAGTCGGTTCTTGAGGATGAAGTAAAGGCGTTAAAGGCGCGGGACGAATGAGTGTTTATGTCATCGCTGAACTCGGTTCGTGTCATGAAAACTCGCTCTCCGTCATGAAGGAAATGGCGGTGATGGCGCATGACGCGGGGGCTGATGCCATCAAGCTGCAATGGACCTCAAGTCCAGAGGCGATGGGGAAGCGGCGGGGGCAAGCCTATGCGGATGGCTACCACCAGCACTATGCCCAGTACCTTACCTGGCCGAAGTCGTGGCACATCAAACTGGCGAAGCACTGTTTTGCGGTAGGGATTGACTACCTCTGCACGGTTTACCTTCCAGAGGACATCGCGGTGGTCGAGCCGTATGTCCAGAAGTTCAAGGTCTCAAGTTTTGAGGCGACGGATATTGAGTTCTTGAAGGCGCACGCAAAATACAAACGCACCACGATCGTGAGCACGGGGATGTGCAGCGAGGAAGAGTTGCAGCCCATCTTGGCGCAACCGTACGTCTCGTTGATGCACTGCGTGTCTGACTACCCTGCAGAGCTATCGCAACTCAATCTTGCGGTGTTGTCGCGGTCCTATATGCACGGGTTCTCCGATCACTCTGACCCGAACATTTTGTGGACCGGGGGGCTAGCCGTGGCGGCGGGGGCTGATGTGATCGAAGCGCACATTGGTCCTGACAAGTTCGACCCTGACAACCCGGATGCGGATCATGCGATGACGCCCAGGCTCTTTCAGAGTTATGTGACGCACATTCGGATGGCGCGGGAGGCGCGGGGTGAAAATCACAAATGCGTCCAAGAGGGAGAGAAGCCGTGGCTCAAGTATCGGGCGGGCTCCTAAAGACGAAGAAAGAGTGTTGGGGGTGTTATGTCAGGAAGCGTCTCAAGCCGCTCTCGCAAACCACGAGCGGGGAAGTCCTCACCTGGGTCTGCGAAGCGTGCGAGTGGTCGTGGTACGACGAGCACTTCCTCTACGACCCTGCCACGAGGCACCGATCCGTCGTTGCGGATCGTGCCTTATGAGTCCTGTCGGCAGCAATGGGCGGACGCGGCAGAACGTCATGGCTTGACGTGGTGGCATCGCACGGACTGGCTGGATTATCAGGGCGCGTTCAGCACGCATCATCACAACAAAAGTTTTGCGGTATTTGACCGAAACAGTCTTCGGGCGCTCTGCCCACTGATTGTGACGCCAGACCTCACGGTGGCGACGAATCACTCCGATCCGTGTCCTGGGCCGGTGATCGTGGGGCGTGGGCATGTGCATGCGATTCGCGATCTCTTGCAGGACCAATACAACCGAAAGTTTTCATCACTCAATATTCAGCGGGGGGTGTGGTGGCGGACAGAACTGCGTCCGTTTGAGGAAATGACGGAGAGTGTGATTGGGCAGTCTCGTGTCGTGGACCTGACGAAGCCCTTAGCCGATCACTGGAAGAAGACGCGCAAGAGTTATCACAGTCTGATCAACTATGCCTGTCGTGAATATCTTCTCGTCGAAGACCTCACGGGGAATCTGATGCCGTTCGCGCAGCACCTACATCGACGGGCGGCGGGACGCACCACGCGGCTACAGAAGACGTGGGACTTGATGCAGCGATGGGTCAAGGACGGGCACGGCATGTTACTGGCCGCGCACAACGGGGACCATTGGGTGGCGTATGCCTTTTGGATCGTGCAGTGGCCGTGGGCGTATTACGCCTCCTCCGCGATTGAACCCTCCTTTAAGGGAGAGGTGCAGCATGCGTTGCAGTGGAGCGGGATGTCGCGGCTGCGCCAGCGCGGGATTCAGAACTACGAGATTGGCTGGCAAGACATGGCGACGGATCAGAAGGGCAAGGCGGTGGAGTTCTATCGCAGTGGCTTCGGGATCGGGACGACGAATCCCCTCCAGGTGATGACATGGGAGAAGTAATCAAGGTTGTTTGCTTGTTTGTGGTTGGTGTGTCGATGTCGTTTCTTGTGCTGAACGGGTTGGCTCAGCCGATTGACTACGACCGGTCGGATTGGATGCCGTCCGGGTGGGACGATG
>JBDGYW010000738.1:0-3756 GCA_039588935.1 Gemmatimonadota bacterium
GTCGGCGAGAGGTTTCGGTGCGACGTCTTGGGTGCTCTAGAATGCGGTCGATCGTCTTGGGGTCGGTGATGAACGAGACAATGCGCATCCCTTGACCGCACCGAGGACATTCCAAGGGATCTACCTCGAAGATACGTCTCAGCAACTCTGCCCAGCGTTTCTTTGCCTCCCGCATGGCCTCTGGCTCAGGCTCTACCGTGACGAGCGGGTGCTCCTCGTAATCCTCCTCGTTCGCGGCGGCCTTGCGTCGCATGCCCCTCACCCTCTTTGAGCCGTCTCGATGTCCATCAGTTCGCGCCCCACGAACATCTTGAGCACGGCTCGGCGGAACTCTTCGGTGAGAGTCGCCACGTCGTGGAGCGGTAGGTGCACGAATGTCCCGTCAGCGCGAAAACCGCCGTCTGTAACCAGCAGGTGCAAGTGCGGGTGCCAGTTTGCGAGTGAGCCGTGCGTTTGGATCGATGAGACAATGCCGACAGAGAGATCTTTCTCGTCAACGGTAGCCCTTATGAACGAGGTGACGGCGCGGGCGGCGACACGGGAGAGTTCGCCGAGGAGCTTGCGGTCGTGGAGAAAGTAGGGTCTGAGGCGCTTGGGTACGGTGAGCACCACCTGCCAGTGCGGCATGTCGGCCAACAGCGTCTCCTCGAGCCAGATTCCCCATAGCGCCAGCCGCTTGGCATGGCAACTGGGGCAGAAGTACGCCTTGACAGGTCAGCCGGTGGCTCAGTTGCTCAAAGGACGTGACATCCCTTTCATTGTTGTCGATCTCAATATCGACAACGTCGACAGCGCAAAACGACAGGCGGAGTCAGCGTTATTCGGAGACGTGACGAGCGTGGAGATCCTGGAAAACCTCGGCGCGTCCCACGCCAGGATGCTCGTCATCTCGATTAATGACCACGACGCCACAGTCCGTGCGATTTCGACATGTCGTAGTGTTGCACCTGAACTTCCAATCATTGCTCGGGCCCGGTTCGCCGTCGACGTGGATCCCCTCGGAAAAGCAGGAGCAACATACGTCATCGATACTGAAACCGCGGCCGCTGGTGGGGCCGTCAATTGTGTCGTGGAGAACCTGATTTCTAAACGTGCCTCGGTGTAACCTGCGTGGTCAAGCGTATCCGCTCCAACGCCTCAATACACCATCCCCTCGTCACTCAAGCCCATGTGGTGGCCGATTTCGTGGATGAGCGTGTCTTCGATCTCGGCCGCGATGTCACTGAGAGTATCGAACGACCGCAGGATCGGCCCCCGGTAGATCTCGATACGGTCCGGAAGTCCCGCGTGCGCACCGCCTCGCTCGGTGAGAGGTACGCCGTGGTACAGGCCGAACAACTCACCGGTGTTAGCGTCGATGTCCAGTTCCTGGAGGTCAGCCGGGTCCGGCTCCTCTTTGACGACAACCGCCACGTTTTCAAGGGCGTGCCGGAACTTCTCCGGCAGCCTCTCGATCGCGTCGCGCACCACACTTTCGAACGCTTCTCGTTCCATAAGTGACTACAAGATGCCAGCGTCAGACTGATGTGGCCAGACGCGCACCGGCAGGTCCTTCCCACCTTGTGGTTTTGTGGAAACGGCCGGCAGAATGATGAATAGTGGCAACTGTCCGGAGAGCCTCCTGCCCGGAGCGCCTTCCTGAGCTTACCCGTTGGTCCCATGCTCGCGATTCCACGGGCGAACTTCCTTTACCTGAATGCATCGTGCGGCGGGTCGTCGCTTCCTCGGCTTTCGAGGGCGGATTAGGTTTCGGCAAGCGTACTGCGTTTGCGATACGCGACCTTTCAGGTAGGCATGCTGGTGCCGCAGCGCCGTTGCATCGCCTTATCAACGGAGACATTCGCACCGAGATGGAGTCAATCGGACAGTCCCAATCAACGGGGAAGTCGCTCAAGAGTTTCGTCGAACTCCTACGCCAGATAATGGAGTTGGCAATACAGGCGATGCCGCGTGTTGAATTCCTGCGAGGCCTGTCGGATCTGTTGTTACAGTTTTCTGGCTGTGATTACCTCGTGCTTCGGGCACGCGGACAGGTGGAGTACATATTGAGGGCCACCCCACCCAACCGTGGATCCTCGGGATCTGAGAGTCAACTCACGTTCGAACCTTTGTCTGTCACTGATTTCAGAGTTCAGTCGAAGTCGTTGGAGACGTTCGCAGAAGTCAGCCTGCGGCAGGTGGTGGAGGATGAACTCAACGGGAATGTAGACCTCTCGGCACCGTGCTTCACGCCCTACGGCAGTTTTTGGACCAGCGACGTCCAAGATACCACTCGCCAATATTGTCCGGCCAAAATGAGACATCTGTGTTCCTCGCCGGATATGGGGTCAGTAGCTCTCATCCCGTTCGCGATTGACGAGAACAACGCTGGCCTTCTTCGACTCGAGTATGCTCAGCCGGGCGCATTCGCGCGCGACACGATCGCATGGTATGAGGTGGTAGTAGAGACGGTTGGCTTGGCGATCGCCGAGCGCCGAGCAAGATCCGCATTACAAGAGAGAGTAAAGGAGCTGAGTTGTCTGTACAGCATTGCTCGAGTGGTTGAGGATGCCGGGGACGATGTGCCGAAGGCTCTCGCTCAGATCACAGCACTTCTGCCACAGGCGTGGCAGTACCCCGAGATAGCCGCTGCACGGATCACCGTGGATGGTGAGGAGCACGAGACTGAGGACTTCAACGCTACGGTCTCGCGTCAGACGTCGGACATAGTAGTAGACGGTGTGCAGCGTGGAGCAGTCGAGATAGGATACATGGAGGAGGTACCTCATGTTGTCGGAACACCGTTTTTGAAGGAGGAAGAACATCTAATCACTGCCATTGCGAGAGCTGTCGGAGAATATGTCGAAAGGCAGCAAGCTGCGTCTGAACGGTCAAGGCTTGAGCTACAGTTGAGGCACGCAGACAGGTTGGCCACCATCGGTCAGCTCGCCGCTGGAGTTGCACACGAGATAAACGAACCGCTCGGTGGCATTCTCGGATTTGCACAGCTTGCCCTCAAGGGGAGCGATGTGACGGAGAGTTCCGCACGTGACTTGAACAAGATCGTCACCTGCAGCCTTCAAGCGAGAGACATTGTAACAAACCTGAAGCTGTTCGCTCGACAAACGCCGATTCAGGAGACACGGATTTCAATCAACGAAGTGGTTCAACAGGCCCTTTCGCTGATCGAGGGTCGTTGTGCGAACCAAAGTGTAGATGTGGTACGGGAATGGGCAGAGGGCACGCACCTTATCAACGGGGATCCAGTCCAGTTGAAGCAGGTAATTGTAAACCTGCTCGTAAATGCAATGCATTCGATGCCTGATGGCGGTACCCTATCGGTTGCTGTCGATTGCGGCGAGACCGCGACAGCCATAGTGGTTCAGGACACTGGAGCTGGTATGACGGATGACACCATGGGGAAAATATTCGATCCCTTCTTCACAACCAAAGACGTCGGCGAGGGAACCGGGCTGGGTTTGAGTGTCGTGCACGGTATTATCACAGCGCATGGTGGAACCATCGACGTGGCAAGCGAAGTGGGCATGGGCACTACGTTCACCATCACATTACCTGGCGCTGGCGCGCCAACCGCCACAACGACACCGGAGATGCGACAGTGAAGAATAAGCGAGCACGGATTCTGGTCGTCGATGATTCACCCGACGCGAGAGAGGTGCTAAGCCGGACTCTCGGCTCGGAAGGGTATGAGGTGATGGCGGTACCTGGCGTCGCTGAGGCTGTGCGGGTCCTCGATGGTGCGGTGGTCGATCTGGT
>JBDGYW010000739.1:0-3754 GCA_039588935.1 Gemmatimonadota bacterium
CATGCGTGGCCATAACATCCCACATTCGCTGGACTTCCTTGTTGCGCAGCATCCGAATGATACCGGGGCGGTCGATGTGTCGGGAGTCGATGGTTCCTGCGATGGTGATGTTCTTCTCGGCCATATGAGCGTAAGGGTCGATGCTCAAACGACGGTTCGAGTTGTAGAGGTTCTCCTGGATGTAGAGGAAGCCGTCGTGCGCGATCAGGCTCAGGGCCGTGTTGAGGTGCTTCTCTACGCTGGTGAAGTCGGCGACCTTGTTCGGTCCTTCGCCATCCGTCAACGCCTTCACCTGCGCTTCCCAGCCAGCATCGCGCATATCCACGACATGAAGGTCCGGCGTTCCTCCACGGGCCTTGCCCATGCGCCGCACGAGATCAGCCTGATAGTCGTCCTCAACCGCGGCGATGACCTTCGCGCCCCGATAGAGACCGACGATCACGTGAGCCAGGGAGAACTGACGCTGACCGTTGCCCAGCAGGAGGAGTCGATCACCGTCGCGAACATGAATGAACTCCTGCGCGCAGTACGCCATGCCTGCCGAACATTCGCCTGCGATGGCGTACTTGAAATCGAGGTCGTCGGGAAGAATCGTACAGGTCCCTTCATCGGCAAGGCGGTACTGTGCCAGCGCGGCCCATCCCGACTTTGAGTCGTTCTTGCGTTCGATCGGCGCCAGACCGTCCACAAAAAACTCGGGTGGGTTCTCGCTGCCTCCGACCTCGCCCCCGGCCAGGGACGTGCAATGAGCCTGCGACAAGTAGTTGACGCAGGCGCGACAGCGCCCGCAGAAACCGCCATGGGAGACCAACACCCGGTCACCGGCCTTGAGCTTGGTGCTCGCCCCAGCATCGACGACGGTTCCGACGCCTTCGTGACCCATGCCGTAAACCGGATGAGAAAACCACTCATGGTCGTGGTCGGTCCACATCTTGTCATCCACGCACATGGCCACAACCTCCGTCTTAATGATCACCGAACCCGAACCCGGCTTTAGTTTTGGAAAGGGCCTATCCACGATTTTCAGCACCCGTGGTTTCGGGACCGTCACCACCTTATTGATTGAGGGGTTCTTGGAAACCCCGTCCTTAGCAAACAGGCTTCCACTAAAGCCAAAGCACAATAAGAATAACGGGACCATAGCTAATTTCATGATAGTAAGTTGTGTGCATTGCATCATGATTTTTTCCTTTCAAATTATTCGTGTTCACGGCTCCCGGTTCATTGCCATGTATAGCGATTAACGCCTGGTAAGGCGTCGCAGTAACGCCTTGTAGGCCAATAATGACGCAAAGAACGCGACTATGGTCCCGGTAGTGAATACAAACACCAGCAACAGCGTCCCCCGGATACCTCCCTCGACATCACCGACGGCCGCCACGGCCTCAGGTAACCGCTTCTCCCACGCCGGCGTAGCCACCAATTCTTCAACCGCCTTGACCAGTTCCGTGAACTCACCGGCAGTTGTCGCTGCGTCAACGATCATACGGCCGTAATCGTTTATGTCGACCGGTTCGCTGTCGGCGGCACCGAACGCATTTGGATCGGGCAGTTTGTCCATGAGCGAATCAACACGGCCGATCAGCTCGCTGCTGGCGACTATTGTGCCGTGAAGCTCGGTCAGGACCCGTGTCGCCTCCTCCTCGTTTTCCACAAGCTGGTCCACAAAGGCTGCGCGTTCTTCGCTTAGTCTGTCCATCAGCTGGTCAATGGCTTCAAGACGTTTCTGCGGAAGTTCGTCGACCGCCAGCGTCAGACGCTCCATGGATTTTGTGAAACGCTCGGAATCGGCCAGAAGCGATGTTATCTCCGGCTGGCTCAGGACATCATACAACCCGCCCACCGCCTGGTCTCGGGCAAGAAGCGGCGCCCGCTGCATGTAGTAAAGAGTTCGTTCACCAAGGTCACGTACTTCATCGATGCTCTCTCGTGTCTGCTTAACCTGGCCGAGCAGCCCCCCCGACCTGACGACTTCCTGCAGCGCCGCGGCCCGCTGGCCTGAGAACTCGCCGAACCGAATCCCCCAGATATAATGCTGATTGGGGTGCTTTTGTCGCCACTCTTTGATCAGTGACCGCAGAGTCTCCTGCTGATCGGGTGTCAGCACGCTGCCTGAGATACCCCAGACATCTTCTTCGAGCCCGCGTGTTGCGATAAGAAGTTGCCGAGCGTTATCTTCGCCGAACACTTCGGGTGCGAAGTAGTCTTCGGTAACGATCCGAGTGAGCGATGCGAGCACCATGGCATCCAGCAGATTCGTCACCGGATCCGGGCCTACCGCTATATCAAGAGCGACGAGGAAGCTGATGGTCTTGACGTTGTGAGCCATGGCGCGATAGGCGGGATTCGGGGCTTGATCGATGAGAATGTCGGTTGCCAGGTTGATGCGGGAGATGTAGCGGTCGGAGAACCGCATCACCTGCTGCTTCAGCTCGTCTCGCGTCATACCGGCGGTAGTTTCGGTCTGCTCGGACTTGACGGGTGCGAATGTCGCCTGTCTCGAACCCGGCGTTGTCGTATCGGCTGCACAGCCCGCCAGAGTCGATGCGAGAACGGCCAGGATCAGTAAGTGCCGAGCCTGCCCGTGAGACCCGCTGGAACACCTTGTCCCCACCATCAGTCTACCCCCTGAGTCTGATTTAGTAGCTTACACTGTCACCGCCCGAATCAGAGTCCTACCGGAATCGTGTATGTCACGTTGAATCTCCAGGAGTCCTTTGGCGCCGAGCCCATCCATTCGTCGTAGTACAAACTGGTCTGGTACTCTCCGTAGATGTTCCAGCTTGCCTTTTCCTGCACGATGACTTTGCCGAGACGCACACCGATCGGCAAATAAAGCGCCGAATTGTCCCAGTCCCAGCGGGCGACCATGTCACCGTTGCCGACATAGAAGCCCTTGCCGAGCTGATAATTCAGAAAAGGTGCGATGCCCAGCGGTGCGATGCCGGAAGACACAAGTGTGGGGTCACGTTCACGCCAGGACTGTGTCAACAGCACGCCATAGAACCAGGGACCGGAAGTGTTGACAACGGCGCCGGCAAGGCCGACGCCCCATTTGTCGGTGCTGACCTTCTTGCTGCCCGGGAAGTTAACCAGCGGGCCGATACCCCAGCGACCCGTCCCCCAGTCGTCTACGATGCCGAGTACAAATAACTCCGTACTGCCAAAACCCGACTGTCCCTGCTGGTTCTCTTCCTGGCGTATGGTCAGTCGCGGCAGCAGGGTGAACGGAACCGACTCCGATTTTGGAATCGGGGCCACGATACGAAGTTGCAAGTAGTTCTCATTTCCTTTGGGGCGTGTCAGACCGTTGTCCATCGTGTCCTGGTGGTAACTGGGCATGGTCTGGTAGGCAAACTGGAAGGACCATTGCGTCGCCGTGCTGTCAATGGCCATGCTTGCGCGGTCCTGCCCTTCTTCTTCCTCCTGAGCGATTAAAGCGGCCGGTGTGAACATCACGAGTGCCACTGTGAACGATAACAAAAGGTTTCTTGGCGACATAATGTTTTCTCCTTTCTCAGCTTGCCAACAATCAGCGGGTTTGTTCACTGGATCATGACTCCTTTACGCTTGACAATACGGACTTACGTGAAATTGCCCCGCTCACCATCGGTTATACCGCCTGTTATTTCTCATCCGTTGTTCCAGCCGGGCCTGTCTGTTACGCATCTGTTCTGCAAATTTCTGCTCTCTTCTTGCTTCGGCTCGCGCCATGGCACCATCTCGTTTCATCTTACTCATCGCAGCCCGTCTT
>JBDGYW010000740.1:0-3741 GCA_039588935.1 Gemmatimonadota bacterium
GAAGATGTCGATAGAGTTGATAACGCCGATAGCGATGGAGGACGGGTTGCGGTTTGCGATTCGCGAGGGTGGTCGGACGGTGGGCGCTGGCGTCGTCACTAAAATCATCGAGTAAGACAGAAATCCGAAAACGCGATCGAACAGCAACGTAAACTGAGGCTTCAGCGGCGATGGCCGGACAGATTCGAATTCGACTAAAAGCGTACGACCACGTAGTGCTCGACCAGGCTGCGGCGGACATCGTGCGCACCGTGGAGAAAAGCGGGGCTCGTGCGTGCGGTCCAATTCCGTTGCCGACCAAGACGCAACGATGGACGGTGCTGCGGAGTCCACATGTTGACAAAAAGAGCCGAGAACAATTCGAGCTCAAAACTCACAAGCGATTGATCGAGATCAAGGAATCACGTGCGCAGACTGTTGACGCGCTAACGAAACTCGATCTTCCGGCTGGTGTGGACGTTGAAATCAAGGTCGAGTGACAATGCAAGGGATCATAGGCCGTAAGCTAGGCATGACACGGATCTTCGAGGCCGACGGGAGAGTGGTCCCCGTAACGGTCATCGAGGCCGGCCCATGTCCCGTCGTGCAAGTGCATGATGGTGCAGAAAGCGCCAAAGCCGTTCAACTAGGCTTTGGAGAACGAAAGGCCAAGAGAGCCACGAAAGCGCTAGCCGGGCACGCAAAGAGCGCTGGCTTGGAGACGACACCGAGAGTGTTGCGCAGCTTCCCGCTGGCAACAGACGCCGAGGCGAAGCCTGGCGACGTTGTGACGGTCGAGATCTTTGAGCCAGGTGACACCGTCAAGGTTACCGGGACGACAAAGGGACGCGGTTTTCAGGGAGTGGTGAAACGATACGGATTCCGCGGCGGCCCAGCCTCGCACGGCAGCACGCGCTATCGCAACCCCGGAAGCATGGGGGCTGGAACCGATCCGTCCCGTGTTATTAAGGGAAAGAAACTTCCCGGTCACATGGGCGCCGCCCGACACACCGAGGTAGGGCTTTCGGTAGTGCGAATAGACACGGAGCAGAACTTGCTCTTTGTGCGCGGTGCCGTACCAGGCCCGACAAATGGACTCCTGGTCGTGAAGAAGCAGGGAGGGAGTGGCCGGTATGCTTAAGGCTCAACACTACAGTGCCGCGGCGGCTTCGAAGGGCAGTTTCTCGCTTCCTGCAGAGTTCGACGGAACGGTCAACGAAGCAGTGCTCCATCAGGCGATTCGGGCTTTGCGCAACAATCTTCGGCAGGGCACAGCCTGTACGAAGACCAGAGCCGAGGTTGCCGGGGGTAGCAGAAAGCCGTGGCGTCAGAAGGGCACGGGCCGCGCACGACATGGAACGACTCGTTCGCCGATCTGGTCTGGCGGTGGCGTGGTGTTCGGACCACGCCCACGTGATTATCACACCAAACTGCCCAGGAAGGTACGGCAGGCGGCACGCCGGTCGGCGTTTAATGCGCGCGCGAGCGAGGGCGCTGTTTGTGTGATCGAGGCCTTGGAGTTCGAAAAGCCCAAGACGAAGCAGATGGTCGAGTTGCTTGGAAAGCTTGAGTTGACTGGCAAGAAGGTCTTGATCTTGACGGCTGATGTTCAGCTCGAGGTGTTCCGTTCAGCCAGCAACATCCCTCGCGTCAGTGTGATGCGGTATGCAGACGCCTCTGCTCTGGACGTCTTGTGGGCAGATTCCCTGCTCATTGAAGAAGGCGCATTTGCCAAATACACGCTCAAGGGTTTAACGGACACCACCGTCTCGGGTAGAGTGAGACGCGCCGTGAAGGCCACCGAGACCGAAGCGACGTCGAAGCCGGCGGAACAACAGTTGAAGAAGAAGTCGACCACCAGGAAGGCCGACTCCGAGGCTAAGGATGGCGATGATGCCTGATCTGTATCATGCCGTTGTGCGGCCGGTCGTGACTGAAAAGTCTTCGGCTGCGTATGGTGCACGGCAGGAGTATGCGTTCATGGTGGATCCCGATGCGACCAAACCGCAGATCCGTGAAGCCGTGGAACGCTTGTTCGACGTTCGAGTGAAGAAGGTTCGCACCGCTCAGCAACGCAAGAAGGCCCGCTCAATGGGTAAGACGCGTGGCACGCGAGCGCGTTGGAAAAAAGCCTACGTATCGCTGCACGAAGGCGATACTATCGAGATCTTCGAGGGTTAGAGTCATGGGTATCAGAAAATTCCGTCCGATGAGCCCAGGCACTCGCAAGAGGTCAGTGTCGGATTTCGCAGAGGTTACGCGGTCCACGCCTGAGAAGTCATTGTTGGAGCCCCTCAAGAAGAGCGGCGGGCGCAACCACCATGGGCACGTGAGTATGCGGCACAGGGGTGGCGGCCACAAGCGACGCTACAGAAAGATCGACTTCAAGCGTCGCAAGTTCGGGGTACCCGCTAAGGTCATTGAGATCGAGTACGATCCCAATAGGACAGCTCGGATTGCGCTGCTCCAGTACGCCGATGGTGAGAAGACCTACGTGCCGCACGCGCGCGGGTTGGAACTGGGCGACACCGTCGTGTCCGGACCCGGCTCCGACATTCGTACCGGCAACGCGCTACCACTTTCCGAGGTGCCGCTTGGGACGACAGTTCACTGCATCGAGATGAAGGTCGGAAAAGGCGCACAGATATGTCGTTCGGCCGGTACCGGTGCACAAGTTGTCGCGAAGGAGGGAAAGAACGTAGCCCTCAAGTTGCGTAGCGGCGAAGTGCGCCTGGTTCGAGCCGAGTGCTCGGCAACGATTGGATCGGTGGGGAATCCGGAGCACGAGTTGATTCGGATCGGGAAAGCCGGGAAGACTCGTTGGCTCGGGCGGCGGCCAAAGGTGCGCGGTGTGGCGATGAATCCCGTTGACCATCCCCTGGGCGGTGGCGAGGGGCGCGCTGCAGGCGGCAGACCAGCGGTGACACCGTGGGGCAAGCCCGAGGGCAGGAAGACGCGCGACAAGAAAAAGGCGAGTACTAAGCTGATCGTCCGCGGCCGGAAGCGCGGCAAAGCGACCAAGTGAGGAAATTGAGCTGATGGCTAGGAGCATCAAGAAAGGCCCGTACGTTGAAGAATCGTTGGTTCTGAAGATCCAGAAACTCAACGAGCGCAACGAGAAGCGTGTATTCAAGACTTGGTCGCGTGCTTCGACGATTATTCCGGAGTTTGTCGGCCACACGATCGCGGTTCACAACGGCAACAAGTTCATTCCCGTGTACATCACGGAGAACATGGTCGGCCATAAGTTGGGAGAGTTCTCTCCGACGCGTCTTTTCCGCGGCCACAGTGGCAAGCTGGCTGTGGATAAGAGGCTCGGTGGTTAGGCGGTAACTCATGTCAGCAAGAGCAATTCAACGGCACATTCGCCAATCGCCACGTAAGATGCGCCTGGTGATCGACACGATTCGCGGCAGAGATGTCAATGAGGCATATGCCCTGCTGAAGTACTCCAAGAAGCGAGCGGCGAAACAGATCGAGAAGGTATTGCGCTCTGCCGTCGCAAATGCAGAGCAGGACGCCCTGCGCAATAATGACGCATTCGATGTGGATCGCCTTTTTGTCAAACTCGCCGTGGTCAATGGCGGGCCGACGCTGTGGCGCTTCCGGGCTGCCGCGCTGGGTCGAGCGGCTCCAATTCGGAAGCGCACAAGCCACGTTGAGATAGCCGTAGGCGTGAAGGAGGAAGAGTAGTGGGCCAAAAAACCCATCCATACGGGTTCCGGCTTGGAATCGTCAAGCCGTGGAGGTCACGCTGGTTTG
>JBDGYW010000741.1:0-3729 GCA_039588935.1 Gemmatimonadota bacterium
GGTGTACGCATAGCATCATTGGCACTCGAGCCTGAGGTCGTTCGTAGCGTGCACGGAGAGACCTACGACGACCGCATCCCGATAGACTTGGGAAACGCTCCGAGCTACTTGATTGACGCGGTTCTGGCAATAGAGGATCAGCGTTTCTTCGAACATGACGGTCTCGATCCACGCCGCGTCGTAGGTGCCACGATAGCGAACTTTCGCGCCCGCCGTATCGTCCAGGGTGCCAGCACCATAACCCAACAGCTCGCCAAGAACCTTTTCCTGTCACCGAAGCGTTCGGTGATCAGGAAACTCCGCGAGGTTGCGATAGCGCGCGCGCTCGAACTTCGCCATGGCAAAGAAGAAATTCTCGAGGCCTATTTGAATGAGGTTTACCTCGGGCAGGATGGTGCCCTTGAGATCCATGGCATGGGCCGCGCATCTCAATTCTTCTTCGGCAAAGACGTCAGCCAACTCACGGTTGCTGAATCGGCTTTGCTTGCCGGAATCATAAGGGGCCCGAGCTTGTACTCTCCATTCCGGAATCCAGACGCGGCGAAGGCGCGGCGCGACCTGGTTCTTGACCGCATGCTGGCACTGCACATGGTTTCCGAGGAGCTGAATCGCGAGGCGCGCGAATCACCCCTTGTCTTGAGATCCAAAACTCAACGGGCACGGAGCGGCCGATATTTCGTTGACTTCGCCGCCGACCAGTTGAGAACCGAATTCGGCAGGGGCGGCACCAGACGAGGGATTTCCGTATTCACCACTCTCGACATGGAGCTTCAGCGGGCAGCCGAAAAAGCTGTCCACGATGGCCTGACAGAGCTGGAACGGTACTACCCGCGATTGGCGCGTGACAGTGCTCCTCTACAAGCAGCCTTGGTGGCACTCAACCCACGGACTGGCGAGATCCTCGCCATGGTCGGCGGCCGTGACTACGGACAGTCACAGTTCAACCGAGCAGCTTTGGCCTACCGTCAACCGGGGAGTTCTTTCAAACCGATAGTCGCTCTAGCTGCTCTCACACAGCATAGCGAAGATCGAACCAACGACGGGCCCATCTTCACTCTCGCCTCGGTTCTCGAAGACCGGCCACTTTCAGTACAAACACCCGCCGGCATGTGGGAACCCGACAACTACGACGGCCGGTTCCGTGGGCCTGTCACGTTGCGCGAGGCGATAGAAGGATCATTGAACGTGCCGTTTGCCAGGCTCGGCATGGCGTTAGGCCCGGTCAACATCGTCGAAACAGCAGAGGCGTTGGGCATTCGGAACGATCTGAATCCCGTCCCAAGCCTTGCCCTGGGCTCATCCGAAGTCACACCTCTTGAACTTACGCAGGCCTACAACGTGATCGCCGCTGGCGGTTACCGGACCAGCCTGAGTTCCATTCTCGGTGTTCTGGATAGAGACGGCCGACTCATCGGCCGCCAGGAGCAGACTGGCGAGCAAGTTTTCGATCCCGCCGAGGCTTACCTGATTACGTCAGCGTTGCGTGGCGCCGTCGAGCGTGGAACGGGACGTTCACTTCGCTCACTGGGGTTTCGTGGTCCCGTGGCGGCGAAATCGGGAACGACCAACAACTTCCGTGATGCATGGTTCATCGGGTACACCCCCTCTCTCACTGTCGGTGTGTGGGTTGGTTTCGACGACGGAAGCCGCATGGGCATATCGGGATCCCGAGCTGCCCTGCCGATCTTCGGCCAATTCCTCGTGGACACCCAAGGAACCTACGGCGAAGACGAGTTCTCCGTTCCGTATGGCCTGGAGGTAGCCGAGGTCGACCGTGAGACGGGACTACTCGGTGGACCGGGTTGCCGCGGCGAGACCGAAGTGTTCCTGCGGGGAACCGCACCTGAGAGCAGTTGCTCGACACAATGGGGTTCGACCCGCCGTTATCGCGCCAGCAGTGTGTTGCGTTGGTCTACGCGTATTGCGCCACTACTGCGCGAACTCGAGCGCCGTACTACCCGAGGGACGAACTAAGAAGCCTCCGAGCGGGAGTCCTGCCGGCCAGACTCACAGGTGCTCTAGCTTCCCGGCATGCGAAGCTGTTCGATCACCTCAGCGCTCACCCAATAAGCATTCCTCTCATCACCTTCTATGCGGTGGAAGAATAGAAAGCGCCCATCGTGAGAAACCCGACCGCAGTACGTAGTCGCTCCTTCCGGATTGACACTCTCGCCCATGCTGACGGCTTGTGTCCAGTTGCCTTCTTCATCGCGAAAGCTGATGTAGAGATTCATCCGCCCCGGTCCTCCAGGCCGATCCGAATGGAAGATCAAGAAGCTCTCGTCGGGGGAGATGAACGGATCCATCTCGGCGTGTTCCGTGTTGATTTCACTTCCCAGCAACTCCGGGGCAAGATACTCGCCGTCCACAAACCGAGCGACACTGACATCAGCTCCACCGGGACCTCCATCGCGTCGGCCGAAAAAGTAGATGTTCCCATTTCCGGCGACTGTTGGATGAACTTCATCCAACGCGGAGCTGACAGGTGAGCCGAGGTGTTGGGGTTCACCCCACCCGTTATCCGTCTTTCGCACAAACCAGATGTCCGCGTCTTCAATCGGCTCGGACGTCCCAGGCCGTGGACGGCGGGAGCTGAAGTAGAGCAGTTGCCCGTCTGGTGAGAAATTCACGTCCCAATCCATGTATTCGCCTGAAAACGGCATTACGCGAGGTGGAGCCCAATGATCATTTTCCAGCTCCAGGAACATAATCCTGGCGCGAGGTTCGCCGCCCCATGACGCGAAGACTATCATCCGTCCATCTGGAGGAATCGCGAAACCAAGAGGCCGCGAAACCAAGCCCGGCGCAAACACGGCCGGGTTGAGACCGGGTTGCTCCTGCCCCAGATATTCCCCCGTCAGGACAGGGAATTGACTGGCACCGGCCTCGCGCTCCTGAGCAATGCACAACGCCGGTAACCCCAAAGTCGCGCCGAGGAGAAGTCGGACGACGGCTGTCCATTTCATCCCACCGCTCATAGCGGTATTGAGATACTGAGAATCCTCCGGCATGTTCACATCCCTTTCAGATGGGTAACTTGAGATGGACAATGCGCACTACGTGCATTGTGCCGAAATGTTCCCAGCTGCTTCATCCAATCACGCGGCTTCTGTCAGGTCGCCAGAGAATGTGTGTCAAAGAAGCAGGCAGCGAGACGCCGAGAGGACTCAATAACCATGCGACAGCCCAATTCGTTCTCACTTGTCCTCCTCACCTGCATCTTGGCCTCCTGTAGCTCCGTGTCCAACCTTGGAAGCTCAAACATCGCACCGCAGAGCCTCAACATGTCAGGCACCTACGATTGGGTAGACGGATTCGGTAACAACACGGCCTGTCAAGTTCACATCTTCTGGCAAGATGATGCATGGCGCGGGTGGATCCGAACAAGCAACGAGATCGCAGAGCGGTGTCCCTGGGACGGTTACGAGCTGCCGGTGATGCGGATGAGGGGTGAGCGGGTTCGCATGTCAATCGCTTGTCCGCGCTCCGGGTGTCCTTCCGACGGTTACCGCGCAACCGCATACCTACTCGACGTGGTTCCAGGAGTCCTGCTATCGGGTGAAGCCGCCTCATCCGGAATGGGCCCTCGCTGGCACAACATAAGGCTGGTGAGAAGAACCGAGCTCTGATCAGAGAAACTCCGACTGCGCAAGATGCGCGTCGGACATTCAGATCGGGGCTGACAGCTCCTTTCGGGGAACAACTCCACGAAGCTACGAGTATGCAGTA
>JBDGYW010000742.1:0-3729 GCA_039588935.1 Gemmatimonadota bacterium
AGCTCCGTCAGGACGGGGCTCGTGGTTATGGCCGGGCTGGGGCTCGTTGCGAAGCAGACGCGGCTCGGCTACGCCGAGCCGTAAGCGTTCACCCGGGACCTACGGATTAAAAGCTCATCGACCCGGTGGTACTGGTGTACGCGAACGTACACTCCTGACGCAGAATAGAGTGTCTTCACGCACCAGTTTGTGTCACTGGGTGACATTGGTGTACAGGGGTCCGGGGCACAGTGGGGGCACAGTCGGTGAGTCTGGCCTCTGGTCAAAGCGTTGCGTCAGCCGTATTCAAGTGGCCGAGCCTGACTCTCGGAGCCTATCCAGATGGCTGATGTGTTCGACCGACTGAACTCTGCCTTCTCCGACCGTTACAGGATCGAGCGAGAACTCGGTAGCGGCGGCTCGGCCACCGTCTACCTCGCCGAGGACCTGAAGCACAAGAGCTGCGTTGCGGGGGTAGTGTTCTCCGTCACAGACCGAATGGGCTGTCCTGGTGCATCATTGTGATGCGTGCGCTTGGAGTACGGGGCAGCGCGTCCGTACAGTCTACCGTCCCGAATGAAATGAATAGTAGGAGGATGTCATGAAGCAAATCTCTGTTGGTCGTGTTTTGGTCTTTGGCACGGCTGTGCTGATCTTCGCTGGCTGCGGGGGCGACGTGGCAGGTCCGTCGGGGCCGCCTGTCGTCATAAGCGTCAATGGCGCGACCTTGCCAACAGGTCCTGTCGGCAGCACGGTCATCATCGAAGGGCAGCAGTTCGGAGGCGCACAGAACGCCGCGTCGGGTGAGGTGCTGTTCTCCGATGGCGCGGGTGGCACCGTCGCGGCCGTGATCGCCAACGTCGATGATTGGACTGACACATTCATCATCACGACGGTGCCGACTGGCGCCGCCACGGGCGACCTCATCGTGACGACATCCGAGGGCAGCAGCGCTGCTGTCACCTTCACCGTGACGCAGAATGCACCGTTCAGTCCCTCCACGGTGTCCTGGTCGGGCACCAGCAGTCTCCCTGTGGGGCTGAGCGGGCACGCTGTGGCATACGCCGAGATACTGGGCACGTCGGCGACTCGGGTCGTGTATGTGACTGGAGGGGCAGACGACAACAACGATCCACAGTCAACGGTTCACTACGCCACAGTGGGTGGATCGGGTGCGCTGAGTGACTGGACCGCGACCGCGCCGCTGCCAGTGGCACTAGCGTTCCACAAAGTGGTGGCCGCGACGCCAGCGAACTCTAGTGTGAGTGGAGCCGGCTTCCTCTACGTCCTTGGGGGTGCCACCGACGCCGCAGGGCAGCCGACGAACACGATCTACCGGGGGGCGCTGGCCGCGGACGGAACGGTCAGCGCGTGGAGCTCAGTCGGCACCCTTCCAGCTGCGCTCCACTCCTTCGGGGCCGCCGTCTTCTTGGGTAACCTTTACGTCTGGGGTGGCGCGGCTGCAGGAAACGAACCGGTTGCCACGGCGTACCGTGCCGAAATCGGCGCTGCCGGTGGGTTGGGCGAATGGCAAACGCAGGAGGCGCTGCCGGCGGGTCGGGCCTACTTCGGAGCCGGCTCCTTCGGGGGGTACCTATACGCATTCGGCGGGGAGAGCGGTACCGTCGCACCCCGCGATGCGGGACTCACGAGCAATACCCGCCTTGGAGACGTGACGTACGCGAAGATCGACCTCCGGTCCCGGGACATAACCGCGGAGGGGTGGTCGCTCAGTCCGTCTAACCTCATCAAGTCGGTGAACAAGCATACCGCTGTCGTCGCAGGCGGTAACGTTCTCATCACCGCCGGGCTGTACAACGGGGCTGCAAATGGATCGACGGAGGAGAGCTATGCACAGCTCAACGCCGACGGAAGCACGAGCAGCTTCGGCGGCGCCACAGGATCGAACACCATCTTCTCCGCCGGCGGAGGGAATGTCTTCAACCATGCCGCCGTCGGTTACATGGATGGGAACGGTGCGTTTCACGTGCTCGTTGTCGGCGGTGATGACGTGAACGCCCCGGGCACGAAGCACGCGCAGGTCTGGTATTACTGACGACCGGCGCAAGTCGCCGGTCCTGACGTCGCCCGGTCGGCGAGATAGAGCAACGACACAGCAAGGGGAGGCCGTTGATTGTGCGGCCTCCCCTTTTGTCCAACGAGACTGGGTAAGAGCTCGGCTAGTGTGACTTCAGTGGACCGGGCCCACGGATGATGATCCGTTGTACCCCTGGGAGCCCCCGTCTGACGAGGCATCTCGGGCCACAAAGCCCCGACTGTGCCCTCAGTACTGTCAGGGACTACGACGCGTTCCGGATTAACTTGCAGGAAATGAACGTCACAAACGTATGCTGGCTCTGTACGACGAGCGTGTTGGAATGCTGAGCGCTTTGGCGCGACGTCACCCATCGCAGATCGAGAAATTAAGAACTGGTGATGTCGTCAATTGAAAAAGGCTACTTTTCAATACTCACAACCGAACCGCCTCCCCAGCCTCACACCAGGAGGTCCCCATGCGGGAGTTGTCGAGAAGATCGTTCGTCGGGTCCGTATCCTCCGCAGCTGCAGTGAGTGTCACACCCTCCTTCGGTCCTCTACTCTCGGGATGTCGGCAGCGGGGTCGGGCTCGTACGGATCCTGACTTCGAGCCCGGATACCTGGAGTTACACCGCACCGGAGAGCTCCAAAGAAGAGGAGAGGAACTCTGGGAGATCATGGAGAGCTGCTCCCTCTGTCCTCGGCAGTGCGACGCTCGGCGGCTCGACGGGGAACCAGGGTTCTGCGGCAGTACGTCTCAGCTGGAAACCGCAGCCTTCCATCCCCACATCGGTGAAGAGGACTCTTTGGTGGGTGACTTTGGCTCTGGTACCGTCTTTTTCAGCAACTGTAACCTGCGCTGTGTGTTCTGCATCAACTGGGAGATCAGTCAGGGCGACGCCGGCAACGTAACGAGCCTCGAATCGTTCGCCGGAATGATGATGCAGCTGCAAGGAATGGGTTGCCACAACATCAACATTGTCACGCCCAGCCATTACTCGCCGCACGTCGTGCTCGGGCTCGACATCGCCGCAAGCAGAGGCCTACGGGTGCCGCTCGTGTACAACACAAACGGCTGGGAGCGTCTGGAGATCATGCAGAAGCTGGACGGAGTCGTGGACATCTACCTGCCAGATTTCAAGTACGCCGAGAGCGCGATGGCATCCAGGTTCTCGTCCGGAGCAGACAGCTATTCCGAAGTCACGAAGGCCGCACTGCTGGAAATGCATCGCCAGGTCGGAGTCGCCAAGCCGGCGGATGACGGGCTAATGTACCGCGGCCTAATGATCCGCCATCTGGTGATGCCGAACGACGTCGGTGGCTCCAAACAGGTGATGAGCTGGATCGCGGAGAACCTACCGCTCGACACCTACGTGAACATCATGTCTCAATACCGTCCGATGCACAAAGCCTCCGAGTACCCGGAGATCGACCGGCCCATAAATCGACGGGAATACCGTGAAGTCGTCGAACTCGCCCAGCAGCGCGGCCTCACGAATCTCGACGTACAGGGGATGTCACTGTTCTAGGAGGTGGAAAGATGGCGCGTTATCTCTATGAGGTCGGCCTCAAACCAGAGGCGTACGCAGCATTCATCCTGCGGTACCAAGCTCTGCGTCGGCGGATGGGGTTGCCGGAGTAGGGGACCGAGGATTGGCAATCCATTGTACCCTTGGGAGCCCCCGTCCGACGGGGCCTCTCGGGTCACTGTGC
>JBDGYW010000743.1:0-3725 GCA_039588935.1 Gemmatimonadota bacterium
CTCGAGGCGAGCCGTGCGCTGCAGAAGGCTGGCTGCCGTGTGCTGAGACCCATTCTGTCCTGAAAGACTCGCTGCGGCAGCGCTCATCAGGAGCAGCGACAGCGCACGAATTCTGAGCGTCATCGAGTCACCTCCACAACCTCACCGATCGTGCAACTGGCTGCCACCACCTGACAAACCGTGCCAACCACCTCCTCAAGCGTCTCGTCCTCGAACCACGCAGTTACCGATCGATCAGCCAGAGTCGAATCGCTCACGTCCACAGGGATGTCGAAGTGTACGCTCACCTCATCCAAAACTTGAGCGAGGGGGGTCGATTGGAATATCAGCAGCCCGCCGGACCATTCGAGAAGATCCCAAACATCAGCCATTCGCGGCGTCGCAGGCGCCGAACCACTGAGGATCCGACTCATCGCTCCCTTCCCCACCTCGACCCTTTGCCCTGCGGCATCGAGCGCTACCCGCCCCTCAACCACAACGAGCCTCAGTGAATCGGATCCGGCGCGCAGCTCGAACCTGGTACCGAGTACCTCAGCCCTACCGGCATCCGTTCGGATCGTGAACGGATTCGCCGAGTCTGACGCTACGGCGAAAAAGGCGGTTCCATCCAGCGTCACCGTGCGTTGATTCACCGTCCACACCTGCAGGCTGCTTTCCGGACCCAGCCTCACGACACTTCCATCTGTTAGAGATACCGTCGAGGTCTGGTCAGGCCCGGTGGTAAATACGGCCTCAGGTGTCTCTCTGAGCGATATCACGCCGACGCCCAGGACGACCACTGCAGCGGCGGCAACCGACGCCCAGCGCCAAACCCTCGGGGGCACCAACGACATGCGATGCAGCGGTTCCACCTCGGCTCGGCGAGCTTCGGCCTCGGCAATGATGCGATCGACAGGAGGCGGTGTTGATATTCGCCGATCCAGTACCTGGAGAGCGGAAAGTCTCCACAGATGTTCCATTTCCTGGTAGGTGCGTTCGTTTTCCGGTGACTCTCTACGCCAGCGCTGCAGCTGCTGCTGCTCGATGTCGCTGGCCTCGCCGGAGAGCACACGAGCTATCAACTCATTCATTGGGAATCCCATCCATCATTGTTGCTGAAAACACGAACGAGAGAATGGGTTTATACCAACGCATCAGAGAGACGCCGCGACTATCACGATGAACGGCGCCTCCTCCTCCAAAGAAGAACGGTGGCCAGAAATCCCACACTCAATACCGCGATGGTCATAGTGAAGATCGCGTTCCGTCTCGAGGCTCCACCCGTTGCCGTCCTCCAAAACTCCAACCAGTCGAGCGGTGAGTAGATGTCTCCGATGAGCGCTGCGCCAAGAGCGGCAGTGAATGTGCTATGGAGAGGACTCACGCTCATTACTACGAAGGCAGTCTTGGGCTCGAGGAAAGCCACAGCATAACCCTCACAGCCCTCTTCACGACCGAGGTGGAACAGGGCCTCACCGTGTTCCGACACGAAACTGCCCCATCCCAACGTCCATGACAGTTGCCGCGCCTGCGCGGCGCCAGAACCCGTCCCTGCCGGACTGAAGAGCGAGCGTGACGTGATTCGTACCTGCTGCTCCAGCATGGCCTCGTGCATCTCTCGACTCAAGCCGCGGCCGGACAACACCGCCTGGAGGAAGAGGGCGTAATCGGCGGCGTTGGTGATCAGTGAGCCGGCCACGCTGGCTTTCTGACGCGACTCGCGAATGAGAGGTCCGAGACCTGCACTGAGGTCTACCGCGAAGTGGTCGTCGAACCGGCGTTCCCAGAGAAAACTCGAGTTCGCCATCCCGAGCGGCTCGAAAACCAATTCTTTGGCGAGTTCGTCGACCGCCCGTCCCGTCCTTTCTTCGACTGCAAGCTGCAGCAGGCTATATCCTTCTCCGGAATATCCAAACCGCTCGCCAGGAGCCGCACGAAAGGGAACCGGCGCTCCACGATGCCAGTTGGGTAAACCACTTTGGTGGCTCAGCAACCGACGTACAGTCAGATCTGAGTGCGAGGGATCGGCAGCCAAATCCCTGTAATGCTCGTATTCAGAGAGCGGACGACTCAGAAACGTATCGATGGGAGAATCCAGGTCGAGGATTCCGGCATCCACCAATCGAAGAACGAGGTATGCGAAGACTGGCTTGCCCAAAGAAGCCGCTCGGAACACTGTGTTCGTGTCGGCTTGAAAACCTCGCCGGACCTGTCCGTGAACCGCAGAGAAAACAGTCTGACTGTCCTGCACCACGGCAACTGAGATTGCGCTGAGGTCGTGGTCGATCATGAGGCGCGCTATTAGGCTCTCGGCCACTGCTGCAGTGCGCAGTTCCCCTCCGAGTGCGCGCCAGTATCCAGCCAAAGAGTCGTCAGCGTCCTGACGGTCGCGTGGGGCTGATGGGGAAGCAACGGGAAGACTTGGCACGGAGTTGTCCCGCCGATCACCGCCGATGAAGAGCAGCACGGCGACCCCGAGCAGAATGCACAAACCCACTGGTCGTTTCGGCGGTGTCTCTTCAACCATTATGCAAGTCTCAGAACTCCCAGCGCGCTCCAAATGTCGGAAAGACCCTGAGTAGGTGGTTTATGCCCTGTTCGTATCCCACGCGTCCGCCGGGAGTAATCCACACCGAGTAGTCGAACGCCTCGGCATTCCCTCTGTTGTATGCGTTGAAGACATCGATAAACACCTCCAACTGACCACGGCCGATCGGGAATAGCCGGGCCACTCTCACATCGAGCCTGTGATACTCGGGAAGGCGTTCGCGGTAGACCGGCCCGAACGTTCTCGTCGCGAAGGTCGTTCCACTGATCGTCGTATGCGCATCCCAGTACTCGCGCGTACCCGGCCAGCCAGAGTGGTACTGCCACGCATAACTCAATGACCAAAGCCGCGTAGGCCGATAAGCGAGTTCGAGTCGAATCGTATGGCGTTGGTCGTACGGGCGCGGCACCCACTCGCCGTCAATCTCGTCGTCAGCGCGCGCGAGTGCATAACTGGCCGACCACGCGAACCGTCCTCCCACGTCCCTCCGCGCCAAAAATTCGATTCCCCGCGCTTGGCCACGCGTCGGAGCGATACGCACCCTATCTCCGTCACCCTCCTCCCAGAGCGCTTCGATGATCGGCACGAGACTCCTGTACTCAGGACGGGGATCGGTAATTCGGCGCTCGTAGGCCTCGACGCGAAACGACGTGCCATCCTCCAGTCTATGCTCCAATCCCAAGACCCGATGCTCGGCTCTTTGAGCTGAGTAGAACCGATTATCGCCGTCTGCTACATCGAGTTCGTCGAGCCCGTGTGACTGGTAGTAGTGCCCCCAGGCACCGCGAAGTGTGGTTCTTGGTGCCAGATCAAACGCGAGATTCACGCGCGGGCTCAGTGTGTTGTCTCCAGTGTGAGACCGATGGTCGTACCGAAGCCCGACCTCTGCAGCGAGCCGCTCGAAGAGTCTCATCCGACTCGATTGGAAGATTCCGACCTCCTGGCCCGACGGATTGGCGGCCATCGCGAAGCTTTCGGACACCCGCTCCCATTCAGGAGCGCTCGGATCATTCGTATTGGGTACCCAGTCAGCCTGCCATCGGTAGTAGTCGTACTCGGCCGATCCGTCTCGAAAATCGAAACCCCACTTCAACAAGAGCCGATCCGAAGCCATTAGATTCCATATCTGCTTCAGCCCGACAAATTGGTAAGGACTCCGGTCGTACACGCGCACACTCACCGGTGCGTCGGGGCCACC
>JBDGYW010000744.1:0-3715 GCA_039588935.1 Gemmatimonadota bacterium
CGGTGCGGAGGGGGAGAAACGAACGGACGGAGAACGAGAACAATGGAACTGAGAGGTTACACCAAAGGTGAGTACTTCCACATCGATTGCCTGAGGTGTGAGGAACGCGTGGATGTCACCCGTGTCTGGTTTGACGGTGTGCCCAACATCGACGTCGCGTGCAAGAAGTGCAACGAGACTGACGTGTTCAAGCTCATGCCCGCCCGGTGGGGCGGCCTCGTAAAGTTGTTGATGAAATGAGACACGACTCGTCCGGCACGCGTCCGCGATTCATCCGCAGGTCCACGCCCAACTGAAGTGGGCCCGTCGGCTGGGAGGGGGGAGTGTAAGAAGCGCAACCCCGGGGGTGGAGTGATATGTTCTCGTCACGCTCAGCCAGCATCCGACTCTCGCACATATGCACCCGCAACACTCTGGATACAATCCTTTCCCTTACTCCGACTTGAGGGATCAAAATGCGAATCGCAGCAGCTACTCGATGTCACCAGACAGGACTGCACATGATGGAAGGTCGCCGACTCGCATCTTTCTGCGATGCAGTTCGTCAGGCCATCGGTTCGACCGTGCATTTTCTGCAGCCGGACCCATTTAACAGCGATCAACTTATTGATTGCGATGTTCTCCTTATAACCACGCTGAGGGTTCAGCTCACGAACGTCGAGAGAGATTTGATCATTGAGTTTGTAGATCGGGGCGGCGGACTCTTCATCATGTCCAATCACGGTGCCTGGCCCGGCAAAAACCCCAATGATTGGACCCGCGATGACCGCATTATCACGCACAGTTTCGGTGTGACGTTGCATGGTGCTCACTTCCACACTCGTGATGCTGAGCATACGGAGATGACGGACGAGGAGCTAAACGTTGACCATCCAATAATCCGTCGCAATGCGGATATGACAAACCAAGTCCGATCGCTTCGCTGGCATAGCTGCTGCGCCATATCGTGTCCGTCTGGCGACTGGCTCGCCCGTCTGCCTCCAACAATGGTGGACGAGCGAACGGGTTCGTCCCCAGACCAACATCTATTTGCTCACGCCCTCGCGTATGGAGACGGCCGAGTTGTCACAGTGGCAGATTCCGGTTTCATCGCCGACCCTTCTCCGAACCATCCTCAGTCAGGGTTTGCCAATCACGCCCCGAATCTGTTGTTTGTCACGAACGCGATCAAGTGGTTGGCAGAGCCATTGTGAAGTCAAGCGGCCTAACCAGCCAATGATTCTGTCCCATGGAAGTTATCTACGACCCCGTAATCAGCGACGTCACCACGGCACCGGCGGCGACTCCTTCGACAAACACCACTCCCCGACTAGGACACGGCACCAGCCACAGAATCCGGCACTCGGTGAGCTTCTGACTTTCCCGTAACAACTCCTCGAACTAAAACGCTTGAGCGCCGGCCGAGTCCCTCAACAGCCACGAAACCGACGCTCACGGTGCCCTCGTTATTTGTACGTTGCTCCTGGTGATGCTCTCAGTACTAGTTGCATTTCGAGAGCGTGCTTTCAACGAATGTCCCAATTCCGCATGTCGCTGGTCATGAGGGCGGGTTCCACCAGGTCCGCAAACTTGCCATCGCCGAGTTGGTGTTAGATTGTATAGTGGCCTGAGAGTACTGATGCTGACCGATCCATTGGGTCAGGTATAAGAGGTACGTCGCACCCGTCCGCTCTCTTCCGCGTCACTCGGCGGTGCGCGTTTGAAGGTGTAGCGGTCGGTGTGGCACGAGAACCTGTTGATGCAGACGAAGTCTGACGCTGGGGCCTACCTCACGGTCTCAGTCCCGCCGTGACTGACTTCAACGAGCCCGCCTAAGCAGCGCACGGAGTTCGGCCTGGCTCATGGCTTGAAGACGATCGTCGTTAGGCAGATCATCAAGCCTCAACCGCAGGAAGCAGTGGTCCTCGTCACTGTCGAAATGAAGGCCCGGCTGCTCCCCAGGCGTTCTGTTTCGCTGCTGCGAGGCAGAATAGCGCACACCCGTATCCTGTCTGACTGTCCACCGCACGCCGTTGTGGGAGAACTCGCATCGCTTCCTTGGCGCAGACATTCTTCAGCTCCTTCTTTCCTTCCTCGCGCGTCCCCCTCCCGGTCGGGGGGCTAGCTCGGACTTGAGGTGACGTGCTCTCTTCGCCGTCCTGACTGATCTCCCGAGTCCAGATGCAGCTCTGCCTGAGGGGTCGGGTCCAACTGTGCTGCCCGAATGCTACCGCCGCCTCGGCAGGCACTCTCACATGGGCTTGGGACCAGCGGCCTCGGATGCCTTTGAGGGCATGCATATACTCGCGCAAGTCTTCACGATGTCCACCGCAATCACCAGAAGTGCCAGTGAACCCAGAATTGCCGGGATATAGTACACCTCACCCCGGTTGAGGCCTTCCCACCAGTGGCCAAGGACTGGTGAACCTAACCACGCTCCGATCCAGCCAATCACTACTTTGCCAAAATACGAACTCAATCCCGGCGTGACGTAGAACCGTAAGCCGAAGTGCAAGGCCCCGGAGACTATGAGACTGATGGCGAGCAGGATCAGAAAGCTGATAAAATCCATGCCTATCATTAGAACCCCCTCTTCGTGTGACGGATAATCGACCCGACCCCATCGGCAAAAGGTCTGCATCCGCTGTTTCGACCCGTTCAGGTGCCCCCCCACCCCTTGGGTGTTGCCCTCTACGATGGTAGGGCAGCGTGCGCTTCTACTGCGTGGACAACCAGCTGACAACAGTCTCCTCGCACGCGACACGTATCTCGTCGGTCACCACCGCGCCCGGCTTGCATAGCGGTCTCAGCAGCACCGCCAGAGCATGAGCCAGCTCCTCTCGTGCGGGCGCGCCGCCAGCCAGCCAGTATCGCTTCACAAGCCTAATCAGCCGGCTTACGGGTGTCCCTGACAGGCTCATGAACTCGTCCGGCAAGCGCCGCGCGGCATCCCTGTCCCGGTTGGTCACCTCTGCCACGTCACGCACCTCGAACAGAAGCTGACTGCCCGCGTCGTGCACCCGCGATTCCGGCCGCACCGCCGGGGCGGAGACAAAAGGGCTGCCCTTTAGAGCGACCGTCTGCCACGAGGATCGCCGCTATTGTTCCCATAATCCTGCACCCGCACGGCCCCACCAGTCCACTGTGCTCCTACTGCGAGAAATCCGGCTGAGCGGCGACCCGCTAGATGCACCCGACAGTGACCGCAATCCTGGCAGCGTGTCCGAGCGTGGAGGTAGACAAGCGGTAGACGACGGCCCCGAACGCAGCGAGGCTGAAACGGTCACCCCAGACTCCCCCAATACTTTGAGGCGCGCGAGCCGGATGGTCACCGCAGTGTCAGTTGCCAGATCAATGGCAACCTCCTTAGGCCGGTGTCCTAGGCACCGAACCCGCAAGGTGTAGCTGCCTGCTCGGGCAGCGAAGACGAAGCGGCCATCGGAGCCAGACTTGGTCACACCGACTGTGTCTCCTTGGGCGTCAAACAAGAAGACATCCGAACCCTCGATTGGCCCGGCGGTCGTGCTGTCAACCACCTGACCACTAATGGTCTGGGAATGAACGGGGACCACGAAGGTGACAAACAAGGCTCCAGCGGTAAGAACGCGCTGCCACGAACCCATTTGATGACAGCGGGGCATGATGACGGTACGCATGGGTACCTCCAGTGTACAGCGCACGCGCTGCCGTCGGTGACCTTGAGTCTCGTCGTCGGGCGGGCGTCCAAGTGGAGGGC
>JBDGYW010000744.1:3744-6611 GCA_039588935.1 Gemmatimonadota bacterium
CGGGGCCAGAAAGGCCACCGGCGCGGACTCATCCGTCTTGCTTCTGATTGACCTTACCAGAAGTCTGCGTCATCCGTACTGGGGCCGCAAGAGGTGGGGCACGAGCAGCTGGGCGCTCCCGGGCTCCCGTAGCGGCTCAAGACAGAGGCCTGTCCCGACCTGTAAGCCGACGGCTAGACAACTCGGTGCCGTTGAGACGTCACGGCTCCTCCACCCAGGGCGGCCGGCTACAGATCGAGGCGCAGGATGGCCGCAGTAAGAGGTCTGGGGCTGGCGCAACAGCGCGTGCCTGGGCGAGCGGGACCACATCATGCCCCGGCCCGTGCCTTGCAACTGAGGCATACTGCTTAGGAATCCCTCTTGCAGCTCCGGCAGCAGGTTGCACATTGGTGGTGTCCGTGATCCACCGGTGGCGTTGCTGCCCGGCACCAGTACGACGCACTCCACAGAGCACCCACCAGCGACGGGACCGCCAGGCCAAAGACGGTGTCGTGCACCGCACACAAGCCCTTGGTCGTACGAGAGCGTTTCTGCCGTCAGGGTGTATAGGTCAGCCAGATCCGTGCTTGACGGAGCCCCCTGACAGGCTGTGGGAAGGTCGCCGTTGCCGCATGCCGTAGTGGTCCAAGAGAAGAGCACTAGGAGTCATTGCCATGTCTGTCCGCTTGTCTATTCCCCAGAACTACAAGCCGCTGCTCAACCCGCGCGACACCGAAAGGGCTATCCGTGCCATCAAGGAGTTTTTCCAGACCAACCTTGCGTTCGAGCTGAATCTGACGCGCGTGACAGCCCCGCTCTTTGTGAAGGGTGGGACGGGAATCAACGATGACCTGAACAGCGTCGAGAAGCCAGCATGGTTCACCGCCGAGGGCATGGGCGGGACGCGGCTGGAAATGGTGCAATCCCTGGCGAAATGGAAGCGCCTGACACTGGCCGACTTGGGTTTCGAGCCGGGCGAGGGCCTCTACACGGACATGAACGCCATCCGCCCGAGCGAGACTCTGGACAACACCCACTCGCTTTACGTCGATCAGTGGGACTGGGAGCGGGTGATCACACACGAGGAGCGGAATGTCGCATTCCTGGAGTCGATCGTCCGAAGCATCTACGACGTTATCCGACGCACCGAGCGCTACGTGTGCTTTCAGCATTCAGTCATCAAGCCGGTTCTCCCCGACGAAATCACATTCGTCCATTCAGAAGACCTGCAGCAGCAGTATCCCGAGCTGTCTCCGCCGCAGCGCGAGACGGAGGTGTGCCGCAAGTACGGTGCGGTCTTTGTGCGCGGGATCGGGGCCCCGCTGGCCGATGGCGAACCCCACGACGGCCGAGCACCCGACTACGACGATTGGCTCTCACTCGGTGAGGACCAGCGCATAGGGCTCAACGGCGACATCATCGTGCACAACCCGCTGTTGAACTCAGCCTTCGAGCTGTCAAGCATGGGTATCCGTGTGGATGCCGAGTCCCTGCTGCAACAGTTGGCCATCCGCCAGTGCGAGGAGTGGAAGGAATTGTACTTCCACAAGCGATTGCAGGCAGGTGGACTCCCGCTGTCGATCGGCGGTGGAATCGGGCAGTCGCGGCTCTGTATGCTCTATCTTCGTAAGGCCCACATTGGTGAGATCCAGGCGAGCGTCTGGCCGGACGACATGTCCCAGCAGTGCCGCCAGAACAACATTCCCCTGCTATGAGGTGGGCATCCGCCTGTCATCGGTCTTGTCGCTTCCATAGCTCTGTACAGGTTGGGGGGTGAGTTGACCTTTTCTCGTCGTCACAGTGGCGGCGACAGACCCCGCTTGTTCTGGCGGCGCTGCGAGCAGCACATCGAGCGGAGAACTGGCTCGCCAGCTGGGCGTGGGGAGAGCCGGAGCATTGAGGGCCGGCGCGGAAGACATACCGAACGCGAATAACCCCGGCGCTCCGCGAGGATTGCGGGGCCGGGGTTACCCGATGCCCGGCGACGCCGTCGAATCGGCCACCGTGTCATGACCGACAACTGAAGCATACGGGGGCTAAGACGGGAACCATGAGAAGCGGGGGGTCAAGGTCGGCTGGTGAGGGCTTGCGGTTGACCTACGGGCCCCGAACGATCTGGACCCGCAGACCAGGAGGGTCGCGACGGCGATCGCGCATATGCCGGTGATCGATCCCCACCGCTCGGGGCTGAGGAGCATGAGCACGACGCCAATTGACCCCAGGGGGCTCCCCAGCCAGATCATCCACATCCTGGGGCGTCTCTGATAGCCCACGGTTCCTCCCTGTGGACCTCATTTGAAATGTGCCGGTGGCGGATGATGCTCCGTAGAGTAGGGGTAGTGAGAGACGGCCTACAGCTCTGCAGTCGCCCGATTGCAGTGGACGTGGCGAACCACGCGGGGCCGGTTCCAGCGTGACTCGCGAGGCGATAGATTGCTGCGGTGACAGGGGTGCTCGCCTTTGGGCGTGCTGAGATCACACCCTTCAAACCTGATCCGGTTAGTGCCGGCGGAGGGAGTCAACCATGAGAGACGCCACCTGCATCACCCAGCTGTTCCTGGCCCGGTCGGGCGAGATCACCGAAGCAATGCATGTCGTTGCCGAGCGCGAGCAGCTCGCACCCGAGCTCGTGCGGGAGGAGGTGTCCCGCGGCAGGCTGATCATCCCGGCCAACATCTATCATCTCCAAGGTCGCCTCGAGCCCATTGGAATCGGCAAGGTCACCAGCGTGAAGATCAACGCCAACATCGGCAACTCGGCGGTGTCATCGGGAGTCTCTGAGGAACTGGAGAAGCTGCGGCTCGCAGTGGAACACGGTGCCGACACCGTTATGGATCTTTCCACCGGGAGCGATATTGAGTTGACGCGCGAGGCAATCATCGCGGCGT
>JBDGYW010000745.1:0-3702 GCA_039588935.1 Gemmatimonadota bacterium
TCTGCTCCAGTTGCGCATCCTAATCTCCGAACTTGATACCCTGAGCCAGCGGCAACTCCGGGCTCCAATTGACGGTGTTCGTCTGACGACGCATGTATGCCTTCCACGCGTCCGACCCTGACTCACGCCCGCCGCCGGTTTCTTTCTCGCCACCGAAGGCGCCGCCGATTTCGGCACCGCTGGTGCCGATGTTCACGTTTGCGATGCCGCAATCGCTGCCACGGTGCGATAGGAAGTACTCCGACTCCCGAACGTGCTCCGTGAAGATCGCCGAGGACAACCCTTGCGGCACACCGTTGTGGAGGGCGACCGCCTCTTCGATTTCGTCCACGGCCTGCTGCGGCGATGCGGAAGCATTGCCGTAGCCGATGATGTAGAGGATCGGTGCGAATGTCTCTTCCTGCACGATGTCGAATTCGTTCTTCGCGGACGCGATACACGGCTTGACCCAGTGGCCACCGGGATAGTCCGGCCCGTCGAGCGGCTCGCCACCATAGAGGATCTCCCCACCCTCTTCCTGAACCCGTTTGATGGCGTTCTGAAGATCGGTTACCGCGTCTTGCGTCACCAGCGGACCCATGAGCGTCTCCGGCTTCCGTGGGTCGCCGATGTTGATGTCCGCGTATGCCCTGCAAAGACGCTCGACCAGTTCCTCTCTCTTTGACTCGTGCACGATGATCCTGCGGGTAGACGTACACCTCTGCCCGGCTGTTCCCACCGCCCCGAAAAGAATCGCGGGCAGCACGAGATCCATATTGGCGTGAGGCGTCACGATGATCGCGTTGTTGCCGCCGAGTTCAAGGATCGTTCTGCCCAGGCGCTCACCCACGACCGAACCAACGCGGTAGCCCATCTTGCAGCTGCCCGTGGCCGAAATCAGTGGCACGCGCCGGTCGTGCAGCATGCGATCGCCCACTGACGAACCTTTACCGATAGTGAGTGAGAAAATCGCCGGATCGAGGTCGTTGTCCTTGCACACCTGCTCCGCGACCTTCGTGCATGCGATCGCCGTGAGTGGTGTCTGGCTCGACGGTTTCCATATGACCGAGTCGCCACACACTGACGCGAGGGCGGTGTTCCAACTCCACACCGCGACCGGGAAGTTGAAGGCGCTGATGACTCCGACAACACCAAGCGGGTGCCACTGTTCGAACATGCGGTGGTCGGGACGCTCAGAGGGCATGGTCAGGCCGTACAGCTGGCGCGAAAGGCCGACGGCGAAGTCACAGATGTCGATCATCTCCTGCACTTCGCCCTCACCCTCGGCCAAGATCTTCCCCATCTCGAACGTGACCAGGGCCCCGAGTTGTTCTTTCACATCGCGCAACCGGTTTCCCAGCTGCCGTACCACCTCACCCCGTTTGGGCGCCGGTACGCATCGCCAGCCGAGGTGGGCATCGTGGGCGCGATCGACAATCTGGTCGTATTCGTCCTCTGTGACCTGCTTTACGGTTGCTATTCTCGACCCATCGATGGGTGTGGTCACGTCCAAATCAGGACCTGAGCCAATCCATTCTCCGTTGAATCCGCCAAGATTCTGATCTTCAATACCCAGATCCCTCAAGAACTCAGTCATCGTTGTCTACCGTTCTATTGGTTTGTTGAGGACCGACGGGAGGGCGACGCGCCCCGCCGCATCGCGGTGTCGGACACGCATTGTAGCAAGTTTTCCATCTCGGTGCCACGGCTGCATCGAGGACCCAACCGGTGAAGAACCGAGGCATTTCCCTACAGGTTGCAAACACCCGTCCCACCATCCATACTATGCTCGGGTAATAGGGCTCATTCGCACCAACAATTGGAATCTTTGACCTTGAGCGATCTCCGAGAACAACTCCAAGACGTACTTCCCAGCCGATACACGATCGAGCACGAGCTGGGGCGTGGCGGCATGGGTACCGTGTTCTTGGCGAGAGAAAGCCACCCGCAGCGGCAGGTGGCCATCAAGGTGCTGAATCCACTGCTCACCGCTCGCCTCGGACGCACACGCTTTCTCCGGGAAGTCGATTTTGCCTCGCAACTGACCCACCCGCTCATAGTGCCCATCTTTTCGGCCGGTGAGGCTGGGGAGATGTTGTACTACGTGATGCCATACGTTGATGGCGAAACGTTGAGAGAAAGGCTTTCCCGCGAGTTCCGCCTTCCTATGGCCTCAGCGCTCGGAATCGCGGCCGAGATTGCCGACGCGCTCGCGCACGCGCACCGCCAGAACATCGTGCACAGGGACATCAAGCCGGAAAACATACTACTGCACGACGATCACGCGCTGATTACCGATTTCGGCATCGCCCGCGCGGTCAGCGAAGCTGAGACAGACTCGTTGACCGAGACCGGCATGGCTCTCGGAACGCCGGCCTACATGAGTCCCGAGCAGGCGGGCGCGGAAGACGAGATTGACGGTCGCACCGACATATATGCCGTCGCCAGCGTGCTGTACGAGATGCTCGACGGAGCCCCGCCCTACGGCGGCGGGCCGGCGCGCTCCGTACTCAAGCGGCAGATGGTAGACCCGATCCCGTCCCTGCGAGAAGCTCAGCCCACGATTCCCTTCGCCATCGATCAGGCTGTGCGCAAGGCTCTCGCGAAAGAACCGGAAAAACGACATGAAGACGCTGAAGAGTTCGCACGGGTGCTGTCTGGTCTGCGCGTGCAGATTGAATCCGGATCCACTCCTGCCACTACTGCGATCTACGCAGTGACGTCACAGCTGGCGAAGGCCAGCCGCTTACCGTTCGTGATGACTGTCGGAGTGTTCCTCTTGCTCGTCGTTCTGTGGCAATTCCTGCCAGGTGACGACGAGGTCGTCGTAGCAACTTCAGGCGGATTTCTCGACTCCGTGGCGGTTCTGCCAGTTGAGAATCTCACCGGTGACACTGCGTTCGATCTCGTCGCCGACGCCGTAACGTACGACGTCATTCACGAACTCAACCGCATCAGGGAGCTCAAAGTCACCTCACTGCAATCGGTGAGGGCCCTCTCCGACGCCAATCTGCGCCCGCCGCAACTGGGCGACTCACTCGATGTGCGGCTGATCCTCACGAGTTCGCTGCGACAGGCGGGCGAACGTATACGCCTCGGCGCCGAGTTGATCGAGGCGGCATCTGACAACTCGGTCTGGACTAGACGATGGGACCTCGACGCCTCGAACGGAATGCAGCTCGAGCAGGCAGCGGTTTCACGGCTGGTAGAGGGTATTGTGACCACCGCCGACGGGCTAGGCGTTTCGGTGGGGGAACCTGAAATGCGGCACGGCCCGGGGCATCAGGCGTATCTCCTGGGCAGTGAGTCGCTCGGCATGCGAACGCACGCCGGTGTGAGTCAGGCAATAGCGCATTTCAGGGAAGCCATCGCCCTCGACCCTGACTATGCGCCCGCTTTCGCATCAATCTCCACGGCGTACACCTTGGCATTGATCTATCGGTACAACATCGGTGTCGGTGGATATGAGACGGCCGGTCGAGCGCTCGCCGCCGCCAACAGGGCGATAGAACTCGACCCGGAACTCGCAGCCGGGTACGCCGCTCGAGGCCTGTTGGCCAGCCGTTCTCTCGGGCCCACCGACGAGGCCGCCACCGATTTCAGACGGGCACTCGAACTGCAACCCAATGCACCCGAGCAGCCGAGCTGGTATGCCGGCATCCTAGCGGGGGAGGGCAGAACCGTAGAGGCAATGGCGTCTGCCGAACGGGGCGTATCTCTGAG
>JBDGYW010000746.1:0-3693 GCA_039588935.1 Gemmatimonadota bacterium
CGTTGCCGCAACATCCACTGCCGCCGCCCAGACTACTACCGCGTTCAAGACAGGTGAAAGCACGACGGGCACGACCAAGCAGTGCTACTACGAGTCTCTGGGAGACCAACACACGCAGACCATCGTGGCAATTGGATTGTGCCCGTTGAGCATTACGGTTCGTTCTGCCACGACTCCAACCCCTGTGCCGCAACCGATGATGATTACGGCGTACAAGACAGGTGAGTGGACGGCGGGTTTGATCAAGCAGTGCTTCTACAACGGTCTAAGCAGCGAAAACACCAGGACCATCAGGTCAGTTGGGCTGTGTCCACTCAGCATTTGGGTGCGCCCTCGACATTGAACCGCGGGCAAGAACAGTAACAGAACACCGAGTCTCACAAGGCCAGTGTTGAGACTGGCTAACTCTGCGGCTCGCTGGGCAAGGTGGTAACCGTAGTTGTCCCTTACGAGGATGGGAATCATGTCTGTTGCGTTCATTATTGGAGTGGTGGTTTTTGCAGTTGTCGGCTGGGCAGTATGGTCAAATCGTCAGAGTTCATTCTCCAAAAACCGCTTGAAGAAAAATGCAGATCAGGCTGCCGACAGGGCGGAGCTAGAGAACCACTAGGGCACCAGGCAGAATTTGGAGGCGGGCGTGGTCAGTCGCCGTCAGAATCCACGTCCGCTTCCTTTTCCTCCAGCAACCGAACCAGCTCCGCTTCGGTCATACTGTCCACTGCTCCCGCAGGAGTCTCCTTGGCGACCTCGCGGCCGTCGTCGGATGTGAACAACACGGTCGTATTTGACCCCTCCGGCAACGCATCGCCTGGCCCACGGGCTCCAATCCCCTGGCGCCCAGTCTCTTCCGCTTCCCAGTGGACACCGTCGGAGTCAGTGATGTGTCTCATCGGACAATACCTCCTGTTAGGTCGTGCCCCCCCAACCTGCCTACCCGCGCGGTCGTCACCCGTCGGCGGTCGAAGGCGAACCTACACCGCTTCCTCTGCCACGCCAGTACGCTGATGGTATATCTGTCGCTTGTATCGGCCTAATGTCCCAAGCGATCCTTTGCCTCTGCAATTTCCTCGGCAGTCAAGCCTTGGGATCTCGGTCTCGGATCCGGCCTTCTCCCGAGCAACAGAACGCCCGCCTCTGTCGTGCCGACGATGCCGAGTAGGTCCCACAATGACGGGTCATCGTCACCGACGATGTCCTTCGGCGTCTTGGTCTCGCCCGCGCCAATGATGACCGTGCGGATGTATATGTAGTTGGAGAGTGCAATCGGATCAGTCATGAGGTTCTACTCCGAGGGTGAGATCATCGACTCCTGTCGCTTCGGCGACATTAACGACCTGCGACGGTTAACTCGAGCCTGCCTTCTTCGAACGTTTCTTTCGCTTGGGAACCATACTTTTGGGAGGCGCTATCGGCCCGGCGTCGACTACCATTCGGCGTTTGAGATCGTACACCACTCCTGGAGTTAGTACCGAATAGAGCACATTTGTAAGTGCGAACGGGTCTCTGTTGTCGACGTAACCGATGTGGTTGATCTCCATGGCGCTTCCGTCAATCACTATGGCCGTTCCGGTGCCGACGACCTTTGCTCTGGTCTCATCCTCAATGAGCAGCCCGGTGTTCTCTTCGATGCCAAACCCCAACAGCGCCGGGTTTGTGGCTATCGCGTGCACGAGGCGAGAAATTCGCGCCCGCTGAACGAAGTGGGTGTCGAATATCGTGTCGCGGATCAGCCCCAGCCCCTTGGTCATCTCGATGCCGCCCTTGCGAAACACCCGAAAACGGTTGTTTTGGAATATCATTACCTCGGGTATCACGGCGGCTCCAGCCGAGGTTCCGGCGACTACACAACCGCCAGCTTGATATCTCTCTATCAGTGCTTGGTGGAGCGGTGTACCACCGATCAGCGAAGAAAGACGCAGCTGATCGCCACCCCCAAACATGAAGAGCGTGGTTTCACCGATCAATTTGATGAGATCCGCCGATCCCGCATCCGAGCGTTCCCCGATGTGTACGGTATGGATGGCCTCCGGACCGAATCCTGAAAAGAGCTCTCGGTAATCACGCGCTCGTTCGCTGGGCACTTCGCTGGCGGTAGGAACAACCACAATCCGCGCTTTGGGGCCCCCAGCCAATTCGACCATCTCCCGAAATATCTCGGAGTCTTCCGATTTCTTCTCGTTGCCACCGATTGGGATTAGAAACCGGGGCATTTGCCTGGACTCCCGTAATTGCTGGTTCCGGGTTTTGTCATCGCTGTTGGCCCCACTCATGTGTTGTTAGGTGTTCGCACTCTACCACAATCTCGGGCTGAGGCATATCCCCAATGCGTCAACAGTCGTTTGTCACGGAAGCGTTGCTTGGCACAAAGAGTGCACTCAAGCCCCGCATGGAAATCCTGGAACACCGTGCCCTCAGAGGTCCGAATCGTTACAGCCGCTACCCGACCATCTTCATGCTCTTGGATATCGGCGAGTTCGAAGACTCACCCTCTGACACCCTTGACGGCTTCACGGACCGTTTGATCGAGCTGGTCCCGTCGCTTCACAGTCACGAATGCTCGGTTGGCGAACCCGGCGGGTTCATTCAGCGCCTGCGGCGAGGCACATGGGCTGGCCACATCGTCGAGCATATTGCTGTGGAGCTGCAGTGTCTTGCCCGGATGGAGGTCGGATTTGGCAAGACTTTCGACACGTCCGAGCCTGGCATCTACAAAATGGTGTACCGGTACCGGGTCGAATCGGCAGGGCTGCTTGCAGGTCGAGAAGCCGTTGCCCTGGTCGAAGCCATCGCAGAAAAGCGCTCGTTTGATATCGACACGAGTGTCGCACAGCTGAAAGAGTTGCGCGAGAAGGATCTACTCGGACCGTCCACCCGCAGCATCGTGGAAGAAGCGAAGCAACGAGGGATCCCAGCTTTGCGACTCAACACCGTCAGTCTGGTTCAACTCGGATATGGCTCAAAGCAGCGCCGCATTCAGGCTACCATGACCGATCGAACCAGCGCGCTCGGTGTCGAAATAGCCGACGAGAAATTCAGAACCAAGGAGCTTCTCAGGCGAGCAGGGATCCCAACACCCGAGGGGGCAGTCGTTGAATCCCTCGAGGAAGCAGTTCGAGTGGCGGAAAACTTGGGCTACCCGGTCGCGGTGAAGCCGGAGGTTGGTAACCACGGCAAGGGAATCACCGCCCGTGTCTCCGAAGCAGAGGAGCTGCGCACCGCTTACGAAGCAGCTTACAATTTTTATGACTCGGTCATCGTCGAGAAGAGCATGACCGGACTCGATTACCGTGTCCTCGTCATCAACGGCGAACTGGTGGCGGCAGCGCTTCGTGAACCGGCACATATCGTGGGTGACGGCACGTCTTCTATTCGTCAGCTGATCGACGAGGTCAACAAAGATCCGCGAAGAGGTGTCGGGCACGAGAAAATGCTCACGGTCATCACGATCGACGGTATGACTGAGAGGTTGATCGCGTTTCGAGGCTTCAAGCTCGACGATGTGCTGCCTCACAACGATAAGCTGTATCTCAAATCGACAGGCAATCTCAGCACCGGTGGGACGGCGCGCGACGTAACCGATGAGATTCACCAAGATGTTCGGTTGATGTGTGAGCGTATTGCCCGTATCGTCGGAATGGACTGCGTTGGCATCGATATCGTGGCACCCCGTCTCGACCGACCATTGACCAACGG
>JBDGYW010000747.1:0-3690 GCA_039588935.1 Gemmatimonadota bacterium
TGCGGAGTTCTTCCTCTGGGACTTCTGGACCCAACCGGTGGGCAACGGTCCCTACCGTTACGTCAACCACGATCCGGAGACGCACATCGAGTTCGAGGCCAACCCGGACTACTACGAGGGCGAACCCGCGATCAAGCGCCTGATTGTCACACTCGCCGAAGTACCGGGTCTGGTTAGGATGCGCTCAGGCGAAACCGATTGGGGGGAAGCCGATCCGCTGGACGCAGCTCCCCTTGCCGAGGACGAAGACTTCAACGTCTACTACGCAGGAATGGGTGCCCCGGTCCGCATCGTGTGGAACCAGCGCAATCCACTGTTCAGCGACATGGAGATTCGTCGGGCGCTGACGAAAGCGATCGACCGCCGTGCACTTGCGCGGGCGCTCGGCTTCCCGGATGAATCGCCGATCACTGACGGCGCCTACTCCAGCTGCCAATTCGAGCGCCGCGAGATACCGCCAGCGCGGCCGTACGACACAACTGCTGCGCGGCGGATGCTCGAGGATGCGGGCTGGCTCGATTCCGACGGGGACGGAATCCGGGAACGCGACGGTTTGCCCTTCCAGTTTGTCACTATCGTCTCGCCTCGGCGTGAGCGGGCCGGAGTTTTCGTTCAAGACCAACTCGCGCGGATCGGCGTCCGGATGGAGGTTCAGATGCTGGACTACGGCGCAGTGGTCGAACGGTTCAATGCCGGTGATTTCGCTGCGATTATTCCGCGTCTACCGGAGCTCGATTTCCGAATCGCCAGACCTGATTCACCTAATGGCTACAACAACGCCCGGGTGCAGGAGTTGATTACCGGCATTTCCGAAATGCTGACCGGCGAGGCCCAGCACAGGATGTATCGCGAGTTGGCGGACATCTACCACGACGAGATCCCAGGGACGTTCTTGTATCCTCGGCTCCGCGCTCAGGTGGCGCGTCGTTGGTTACGAGGTCTTGATGCTTCGATGTACGGATTCCCGCGCGTGGAACGGCTCTGGATCGAACGCTGAGTTAGGCGCCCATGCTCAAATACATCCTAAAGCGATTGCTGCTTTCTGTGCCGCTAGTACTGGGGATAGTCACTGTCACCTTCTTCATAGTGCGCCTGGCTCCGGGCGACCCGATGAACATGTACATCGAGCAGCAGCGACAGCGGCGCGTTGATCCAGAGGTGATCGAACTGCTGCGCGAGAGGTACGGCCTCGACCAGCCCATTCATATCCAATATGTCAGATGGCTGCAGAACCTCGCCAAAGGAGACCTCGGCGAGTCGTTTCGTTTGCGCCGCCCCGTCCGCGACATGTTGGTGGAGGCCATTCCATATACCCTCCAACTCACGGTGTTAGCAGTCATCCTCGATGCATTGTTCGGTATATCGCTCGGAATTCTATCGGCGGTGAAGCAGTACTCGAAACTGGACAAAACCGTCACCGTAGGCTCGCTCGTCGTGTACGCAATTCCCAGCTTCTGGCTGGCTCTGATGCTCATCATGGTGTTTTCTGTGAACCTGGGTTGGTTCCCGACGTCGCAAACAAGGTCGATGGACTACGACCAGCTCACGCTGCTCGGGAAGATGCTCGACCGCATGTGGCATCTCGTTCTTCCTGTGTTGGTGATGGGAGTTGCCGGCGCTGCTGGAACCGCGCGCTACATGCGGAGCAAATTGCTCGAGGTATTGAACGAAGAGTACGTGGTGGCCGCGCGTGCCCGCGGTTTCCGCGAGAAGACAGTGATAGTCAAGCACGCCCTCCGGAACGCAATGATCCCCATCATCACCATCTACGGCATGAGCCTGCCGTTCTTGTTGGGTGGTGCTACTGTCATCGAGTCGGTGTTTGCATGGCCCGGTATGGGCAGGCTCACCGTGCAAGCGGTGGCGGGGCGTGACTACCCGATCATCATGGCCACGACGATGATCGCCGCAATACTCACCGTAGTCGGAAACCTGTTGGCGGACGTTTCGTATGCGGCGGTCGATCCCCGGGTTTCGTACGATGGCAAGTGAAAGCGCTGAGCTCGACGGGGTCCGCTCCGTGGCTTTCCTGCCCGGTTATGCCCATCTCAGATTGGGGCGGGTGGGCCGTGGCGCGCGGATAATGCTGTTCGCCGTATCTGTTGTGTTCGTAATGGTCTGGCGCTGGGATGAATTTGTGGGGGCCTTCTCGACGCCGCACTTGGATCGCTGGCTCGCGTCCATATTCCTCGGTCTGCTTCTGGCCGGAGTCATCTGGTTTTCGCGGTGGGATGTTGACCGGATTCTCAAGGCGTCCGACGCTTCGCAAAGCGGCAAGAGTCCCTGGCGAATCGCAATGCGGCGCTTTCGGGCAAACCGGCTCGCTGTCGCGTCGATCTACGTGATCGTCTTCTCGTACGTCGTGGCGATCCTCGCACCGATTCTCTCTCCGTACGACCCAGCCGCAATTCCAGACGTAATGACGAACCGTTACTTGCCGCCATCGTGGTCGCATCTCTTCGGCACGGACGAGTTCGGGCGAGATCTATTCAGTCGTGCGCTTTACGGAGCGCGCGTGTCGCTATCGATCGGTTTGCTCGCGATGCTCATCGCCAAGTCGATCGGAACTACCTATGGTGCTGTCGCCGCATATTTCGGCGGTGTCGTAGACAATATCCTCATGCGTTTCGTCGATATCTGGATTGCGTTTCCGACCTTCTACCTGATGCTGATGCTCGTCGGGGTGTTCGAGGCGAACATCCTGGTACTGGTGCTCATTCTTGGCTTCACTGCCTGGCCCGGAACGGCCCGTTTCATTCGAGGTGAAATCCTCTCGCTCAAGAACCAAGAGTTCACCGAGTCCGCCAGAGCCATCGGTCTTCCCGCGCCGAAGATCATCGCCAAGCATCTAATACCCAGCGCGCTTTCGCCCGTCCTGGTGACGGCTGCGCTGGCGGTCGCCGGTATGATCGGGGCTGAGGCGGGACTCTCTTACCTGGGCCTCGGTATCAGGCCGCCAACACCGTCCTGGGGCAACATGGTCGCGGCGGGTCAGGACAACCTCCTCCACGCATGGTGGGTGGCATTCTTCCCGGGGGCCTTGTTGACCATGACATTGATCTCGTTCAGCCTCCTGGCAGACGGGCTGCGCGACGCACTCGATCCCAAAGCGCTGATGCAGAGGTACGTGTAGGGTGCTGCTCTCCGTCCGTGACCTGAAGAGCTCCTTCTTCCTCGACGAGGGAGAGTTGAAGGCGGTAGATGGGATCTCGTTCGACGTGGACGTTGGAGAGACAGTTGGACTAGTCGGCGAATCTGGATGCGGGAAGACCATCGTAGCGCTCTCGATCCTCGATCTAATCCCGCACCCTGGCCGAGTCAAAAGCGGGCGCATTGCGTTGGATGGTCAGGACATACTGAGCATGACTCCTGAAGAGAAGCGCAAGGTGCGTGGCGCGCAGATCGGACTCGTCTTCCAGGAAGCGGCCGCTGCGCTCAACCCGGTGTACCGGATCGGTGATCAGATCTCGGATGTTATCAGGCTACATCAGGACCTCGACAAGCATGATGCGTCTCGTGAAGCTGTACGGATTCTGGGCGAGATGGGGATACCGGAACCGGAGAAGCGGGCAAGGAGCTATCCGTTCGAACTCTCCGGAGGCATGAAGCAGCGGGCCATGATCGCGATTGCGATGAGCGGCAAGCCAAAGCTGCTCGTGGCCGATGAACCCACGACCGCTTTGGACCTCA
>JBDGYW010000748.1:0-6523 GCA_039588935.1 Gemmatimonadota bacterium
GAGGTGGTGGTGGCGGCGGTAAGAAGGGCGGTGGAGCACCTCTGGTCGCTATTCTCCTCGTGCTATGGGTGATCAGCATCATCCTCGCGCCGGTCGTTTCACGGCTGCTCGCGCTGGCGGTCAGTCGGAAGCGAGAGTTTCTCGCCGACGCGACGGCCGCTCAGTTCACACGAAACCCAGCGGCGCTTGCCTCGGCGTTGCGCACGATTGAGGACGCGGCGGATCCCACCAAATCCATAAAACGAGGCACAGCTCACCTGTGTATCGCCGACCCGATGGGTCGTAGGCTCACGCACAAACAAGGTGTCGTGGCGAATCTGTTTGGCACTCATCCACCGATGGGCGTCCGTATCGCACGGCTCAAGGCGATGGCGTACGCACACGAGAAGACCGGCACGATTCCAGAGGAGATCTGACCCTGACGGCAGGCGGTTGGTTGCTCCTGAGTGGTACTGGTGTTCTCACCGCAGTGCTATTTGTCTGGGCCCTCCGCAGCACACGAACCGCCATTCAGCGACGCCTCTCACGCGCTGCTATCCGGGTCGTGCATCGCTTTCACCTTCGTCTCAATCGACACGCACTTGTCAGCAAGGAACACGTTCACGACCAACTGAGAAACGACCCGATCATCAACAACGCCATCACAGAACACTGTAGAACTCATTCCGTGAGCGAAGAGGTGAGCGAAAGGCTGGTCGAGGAGTACGTGAACGAGATCGTTCCAGTGTTCAACGTTCTGTCGTATTACAAATTCGGGTATAACGTAGCGCGTTTGTTCGTGCGGCTACTCTTTCGCGTCAGCTCAGCATTTCAAGACCATGAAGCGCTGAATGCGATTCCAAGAGACGACGTTGTCTTGTATCTGATGAATCACCGATCCAACGCCGACTATATCGTGGTGACGTACGTGTTGGCGCACAGTGTGAGTATCAGCTATGCGGTCGGAGAATGGGCGCGCATATGGCCACTCGAACGCGTCTTCAAGTCGTTCGGAGCGTATTTCGTCCGGCGCGGCTTTCGCGAGCCACTGTACCACGCAGTACTCGAACGCTACGTACAACTCATCACGCAGCACGGTGTCACCCAGGGCATCTTCATCGAAGGAGGGCTGACGAGAACAGGAAAGCTGCGCCCACCAAAAACGGGATTGCTGGACTACTGCTTGCGCACCATCTGTGATCCGGCGTTCCAACGGGACATCTGGCTCGTGCCCGTGGCGATCAACTACGATCGCGTGCTCGAGGACCGAACTTTGATTCGGGAACGCACCGATGAGCGCGATCGCCCGAGCCGGTGGCGCCAGCTCTCGACCGTGCTGCACTACCTGTTTTTCAACACGGTCAGGTTTCTCACCGGAAACCTGAAACGCTATGGTCGAGCGGCGGTGAACTTCGGAACGCCCGTGTCGGTCAGAGAGTGGGCCAAAACGAACCCGGGCATACTCGAACAATCCCGCGATGAGCGAACCCCTAGGCTCGCCGCATTGGCAGAGTCGGTCCTCGGACGCATGGCGGACATTATGCCTGTAACACCGGTACCACTCGTTGCCGCTGCATTGCTCTCCTTCCAGGAAACACTCGTCAGCAAGGCGGCGCTACTGGAGCGACTTGGTGACTATCGCGAGCATCTGTTGAACACCAGCCGCAGTCTGGCACCATCCGATTTGGATGCGGCGGGAATTCTCAACAGAGCGTGGCGCATGTTCACGATGCGACGCTTGGCGATACAGGACGGAGAGGCGATCGTCGTATTGCCGAAGCAGCGTCCGTTGCTCGAGTTCTACGCGAACTCAGTCATGCATCTGTTGCCAGTGCGGGAGCGAGTGCTCGCAATGACACCCGCCTTGGATCCCGACGAAACCTTGCGGCGCCTCTGACCTCTGCCCCTTCTGAAGCCAATCGTCTAGCTTGCGACATGAGCCCAACTCACATTCCGGCCGCGCAAGTCGGCGACTCTGTCCAAGACACATTCCTGATACTGGAAGTCGACACGCGGACCCTCGACTCCGGAGATCCGTATACTCTCCTAACCCTCGGCAATAAGTCCGGGGAGATTTCGACCGAACCGTTCTGGCCTACGCGCCAAAAGGAAGTCACTGGCATCCGAAAAGGCCACCCAGTGCAGGTAGTCGGCGAGATTCAGCTCTATCGGAAACGAAAGCAGCTCAAGGTGACCTCGATCCGGGTCCTTCCAGCTGACTCGGTGGAGCTTACAGCTCTCCTACCGTCGGTAGGACCGGTGGATCGATACTGGCAGAAGATCGACGGCTGGCGTGCTGAGATCGCCAAACCGCGGCTGAAGAAGGTGTTGGAACTCTTCTTCGATGACGATGAGTTCAGAATGGCGTACGAACGCTGTCCGGCCAGCACGCGTGGCCATCACGCTCAGCTCGGCGGTCTGCTGAAGCACACTACTGAAGTGGCGGTGATAGCGCGGGCCATTGCACGATCATGTGGCGCAGATCTCGATCTCGTGTTTGCCGGTGTACTGTTGCATGATGTCGGGAAGTTGGAGAGCTACTCGTGGCATGGCGCCTTCGACTTCACTGTCGCCGGGTCACTGGTTGGACACGTGGCCCTGGGGGCTCTGATGCTCGACCGCAGGCTCGACGAGGAAGACGAGCCACCATGTACCGAGGCAGAGCGGCAGGTGTTGTTACACCTCATTCTCTCTCATCATGGCAAGCTCGAGTATGGAAGCCCCATAACGCCGATGACGCTCGAAGCCGAGGTACTGCACTGGGCCGACAACGCAAGCGCCAAAACCACCAGTGTTAGCGATGCCCTCGAGTCTGATGAGAACTTCCCCGATGGGCCCGTATCCAAGCCGCAGTGGTCGCTCGACCACCGCCGCGTTTGTCGCACAGGTTGCGACTGGGGTGAAAAAGCGGCTGAAAGCTGAGACGGCGGGCGCGCTCTAGATGAGCGGCCCGCCGTCTACGCACTGGTTACCCGGAGCCAGGGGATTCACTCCCGCTGTTCTTCTTCCCGCAGCCACCGCATGGACTGCGCTGGCGCTATAAGTCAGTCGAGTCGCGGATCGACTTCTTACACTGCACACCGAGGCGCCAGATCGGTGTGGGCAAGGCACGCGACTGGCCTTGCCAACCCCAGTCGAGGTGATCACCCGGATCGCCGGACACCTGAGCCCTTGATTTGCAAAGGCGGCCTCCCCGGAATTCCCGCTGGGAGAGCCTCTCAGGGCGTGGTCGCAACGCCGGGGTTTTGACCCTTCCCCTGGGAGGTAGTCGATAATGTAGAAACGGGCAAGACGGCCGCAAGCGCCGATTTTTCTTCGGCATATGAGACCATCTGTGCAGTCTTTGTGGAAGATCAACCAGCCCTAAAACATGCTTTGCGATCAGTTTTCCACGCCATGTGGAACTGTGTAAACGCGTTTTCCATACACATTCCACAGTGGTTTTGCCAGTAAACAGATGGAAAGACGGGGTGAATTAGCCTGTCTGCACTACTTCGTGGTATACGAAAGGATCACTGCCCGGCCGAGGGACAAACAGCATGCCCCCACCACTCGTGGCAAACCAACCAGCAAGCAGCAAGTGGGACGTTTCTGGTGCGGGGGACTGGAAAAGCGCGCCAAGCCAACGGCGCACGTGTTTCAGCTCAGGTGCACGGCGCGACAGCATCGATATCACGCTCCCCACTCCCTGGGTAGCTCTCAGAAAATGTGCTACAGCGTGAACGCGTTGGGCAAACTCATACGCTCGCACTCCTGGTTCGTCGTACAACAACGACCCTTCGTATGGGTCTGCCGGAGGCGCGTCCATTCGCGGACCCATATAAGCGAAGATTCTCTGACCTTCGCGCATACGTTCCACAACCGTTGCGCCGGTCTCCCCGCTCAGCCGAGCTGCGTGCATCAGGTCTGCATCGTTCAGAATGCCAACCCCAACAGTCCACTCTAGGGTCGCGAGCGCATTATGGAGCGGACACCCCATTTCTTCATCGTATGCAATGAAGCGTGGAGCCTCACCGGCGCGCTGGAAGAAGTGCCCCAGGGCTTCAGCACGATCGGTGAAAGTGGAAGTGGTTCGGGACATAGTTGATTCCGACATGGCGAATCAAGATAACCGCCTCATCCGACCTCCCATAGGTGTCACCATCCAAGGTTCGGAGGTGGCGTGGCATTGCGTTGACAAAGAGAGCACCCCAAGTTTTGCATGGAGGTTTCCTTTATTGTTTCTTAGGGACGGGACCAGCTTTGGAAAACCAGAGACACGTTCGCATTGCGGCCAGTGGTCCGGGCCTCGTATTCATCACGGCGTTGCTTTTGCCGATGTTTGCCTCTGCACAGCGGCAGGTTGCCGATACAGCTCAACTCACGTGGATGGATTCGCTTCAGACCCGTTGGGTCGGGACACATTTGGGCCGACCGCTCCATATAGATTTCTACGCAGACACGATGGTGGTGGTGCAGGACAGATTAGTGTGCGAATACAACGCGACACGGGACTCGATCGTCGTGATTGGTGACACGTCGTTCTCGGTGCACTATCGGTTCGCGCTGGACCGAATGATCCTCAGGTCTGATTCGGGAAGCGTCATAACGATGTCCGAGCAGGGTCCGCTGGCGCGGCCACTCAGAGGCAACTGGTTCGGAACACCTAGCCGGCTTCGAAACTCGCCGATCGAACTCCAGATGCGTCCCACAGGAGTGGCATACTGGCGGAGGCTCCCCCGGGGTGGGTGGATTGAAGGTGAGTGGGACCGTTTCAGCCGAGAGATCACATTTACCTGGCTACCGGATTCTGCGGCAGGGCGACCCGACTCCACGCAGTGGGTCGGCATGTACAACCCGGATAGGAGTCAACTCCTGTTTGATGAGACTCTGCCCGAAAGCGGCGTGACGATCCTCCGGCGCTTTTTCCGCAGACCGCGGAACTAGGCGGCGAAGCTGTCCGCCACGCGCGCCTTCCTCGCTTCCGTGGGTACGGTTGCCCTTCTTGCGTGCGGGCAGTCGAGCAGCCCCATCGTCATCGGACTCACTGGGCCGTTCGCCGATCCAGCCGGACGATCAATGCGTCTCGGCGCTGAATTGGCCGTATCGGAAATCAACGGGCGTGGAGGCGTACGGAGCCGAAGGCTCGAACTGCTCATGGCCGACGACGATGGGTTGGCTGAAACCGCTGTGCAGGTGGCACGGCGATACCGAGACAACACGGCTGTGCTGGCAGTGATTGGCCACACCTTGAACGCCACTTCTCTTGCGGCCGCGCCCATCTACGGATCAAGTGCCAATCCTGTCCCTGTTATATCTCCTACTGCTTCGTTCCACGATCCTGGCCGCGCCGGCCCAAATGTGTTCAGAGTCTGGCCGGACGCGGCTGCGCACGTTGTGGCACTTGCGGAATGGGCGCGGAGCGAACTCGGGATCCGCGGGACCGCTATTCTCTATCACAACGATCCAGACAGCCGCACTTCGGCCGCTGAATTTCGAAGAGTGTTCGCTGAGCGTGGAGGCACTCTCCTCGCTGAAGATCCATTTTCCCAAGCGCTGCCCAGCTTCGAGCCCTATCTCACGAGAGCGGGGACTCGGGGTCGGGTGGAGGCACTGCTAGTCATCGGCGGGGGGACAAGCATCGGACCTATCCTGGCTACACTTGACAGCGTGGGACTCAATTCAGCCATCATGGGCAACGTTGACCTGCTGCAGTATGCGCAAGCCGAAGGCAACGATCTGGAAGGTGCTTTCCTGTCCGCTGCGTACCTCTCGGACCGGGGTGGTGCAAGTAACGAGTCGTTTGTGACCGCGTATCGACAAGCCCACGGGGGGCAGTACCCCGACCATACCGCCGCAGGTGCCTACGACATCGTCTACTTGATCGCAAACGCTGTAGATGGCGCTGGGCCGGCAAGAGCAGGCATTATAGCATACCTTTCCGGCCTCGGTACTGAGACAGAGCCCTTTGAAGGAGCAACCGGCACAATAGCGTTTGACGAGGATGGTAACCTTCAGCGCACCTCGGTCGAGATCGGCGTCGTGAGCGACGGTGTAGTGGTGTCGGCCCGCGAGCGCTAATCATGAAGTTCACGTTCAACACCTTGTGGATGAGAATCGCCTTGAGCGAGGCGGCCCTCGTTGTCGGACTCATGGTGGTAGCACTGATCGGGATCACCGCGCTCAGGACGGTTCAGAACACGGTAAGCACAGAGCTGGCGTCCCTCACGAACGTTTCCGAGGAAACCAATGAGTTCACGGCCGCTGTTTTTGAGGAGATCCTGGCAGCCGAACAGTACCTCGTCGATGGTTCAACTGAAGCGCGTGAGCGATTCCTTGCCAATAGTCAAATCGCCTACTCCTCCCAGGTACAGCTCGCAAAGCTCCCAGAGCTCACCGCCGCCGACCAAGCCTCCATTCAAAGGATCGCCGCACTTCAGAGCGAGACTGAGGTGCTCTACAGCTATGCGCACGCCCAGCGGGACCTCGCCCGCCGGAACCGCGCCGAGTCCAGCGCTGCAGTTGCCCGAGCCCGAGCAACGGAGCTGATGCGGCTCGTACGACA
>JBDGYW010000749.1:0-3684 GCA_039588935.1 Gemmatimonadota bacterium
TCCTTGGAGCGGCCTTTAGCGTGTTGGTACCCCAACTGGGCCCCAAACTCAGAGAAACTGAATGAGTCTGCACGAGGCGTACAGAGGATTGCTCGCACTTTATACTCCCCGTTCCCCCTTGCGAGCCTCACAACCGCGCGCCATGTTCTCGCCATTCACAACTGAAGCTCGCCGGTGGCCACTCGGCCTCCGCCGCCTGACAGACGCCGAAGTAGACGCCGTTTTATGACGCCGCAGTAGACGCCCGCCTGACGACGAGGACACAGGACCGGCGCTCCTGGCACACCCTCATGGACGGAAGGATGTGGTTTCATGAAACTCAGCACACTCATGGTTGTTAACGCTCTAATCGCAGCGGTCTTTGGAGTCGCATTCGTCGTCGTGCCCGGTCAACTAATGTCACTCTATGGCCCTGAAGTAACCCCTCAGCTGGTGTATGTTGCGCGGCTGTTCGGAGCCGCACTCCTGGCTTTCGCTGTCTTGACGTGGACAGCCAAAGACGCACCCGATTCCGACACTCGTCGTGCGATTCTGCTCGCCCTGTTCGTTGGTGACGGCATTGGTTTCGTCGTCGCCTTGCTTGGTCAACTCGGCGCCGTCATGAATGCCCTTGGCTGGTCAACCGTCGTGATCTACCTCCTACTTGCCGTTGGATTCGGGTACTTCTACTTCGCGCACCCGAAGGCACCCGGCCAAACTGGCCAGGTTATGTAGTCACGAAACGATTTAGATCAAGAAAAGCGCGGACCTTGGACCAACCGAAGCCTCGCCACAAATGGATGCTCTGCTGTGGGATCCCGTTGGGCATGATCGGAGTCGTACTCATGCTGTTCGGCCCTGAACGGTGGGGCCCACAAGTGGCCGTAGTCGCGATCGCCGTGGCCGCGCTCCTGATCTGCGGCCGCGAGTGGCGCAAAGGTCCGTAGCCGCCGGTTGTTCAGAGGCCCAGCTCCATGTGCACGTAGATCCGCACCGGACAGTTGCAGACATCGCCGTGGTTATGCGGTACCTGGAAGCCACACGCCGCCCCAGACTTTTCCATACACATGAGACGCTTTCCCGATCCGAGTATGTCCTTGACCCGACATGGGTCGTCAAAGCCCAACGCCGCACAAGGGCAGCCTTCGCCACACTGAATGTAGTCCATCATCTCTCTAAGCTTCTGCTCGTGTCGCTTCTCAACTGTATGCGCCATGTGATCCTGTTTCGCCTCGGCTCTTCGCCGCTCCTGCCTTTAAGTCCAAACAGCTCGAGCAGCCGTTCTGCTCCACGCAAATGCTCGGTCGGGCTCCCGACGCTTACTGCGCTACTGTGAGCCCGAATCTCCCACGATGAAGGGTTCATCCCACGCAACTTCGAACAGCTCATTGCATCTCTCGCACCGCAGTGTCCTCGGTTGGCCCGTCGGCACTTGGCGGTGGCGGCAGCATGGACACACAGCATAACGCTTGCCCCATCTCGTCAGAAACGAGAGCGATTTGAGGCTACGTTCGACCACGGCCCACTTCGCTGGCCGAGTGCTCATGAATTCCAGGAGGTCTCGTGAAACGGGTATCTCATCCCGACGCACCGCGAGTACCACACTGTCCGGCTCCGCCCTGACGACTCTGTACCACGCGCCTCGGCGTAGCCCACAGGCCTTATCCTTGCGCAGACGTGCCCATTGTTCAGATGCCATCTTGGCGATTCCCCATGTGCTGTCAAAAGGTAGGATATGCTATCTCCGTCCGATCTGCAGTGAGTGAAATCACAGGATGGCGGGTGATGTGTTTGTATCCACACCAAGCACCTGCCAATCGAAAGCCGTCCAGGAATAGGCCTAGAGGAGAAAGGTTGTACTGGGAGTACCACCGGGTACCATCCCTCATGCAACGATTAAGGGCCGGTCTCCCGGCCCCTTCATCCGCTGAGTGCAACCCTCCTGTGCTACAAACCTTCTTCGAGCTGCGGCATCGGCGCGTCGGTGTTCCATATGTCCACTGTACAGAGCCACGAGCCGTCTTCTTGCTTGCGAAAGATCGCTACGGCTTTGCCAGTGATCGTGATGGGCTCCTCCATGCCCTCCGCCACAAATGTCTCAGACCAGGTACCACGGACAAACGCCAGATCGCCGTACCCATCGATTTCGAGCAGGGTGCTGGTGAAGTCCTGAACGGTCATACCGGGGACTGGTTCCATCGCGTCTCGGATGGCGGCTCGTCCCTCAACAGCCGGTGCGTCAGCTCCCCACCACAGGCCGTCCTCGGCAAACATCGCCGCCTGACCGTCGGTATCCCCCGCCAACACACTCTCCCCGTAGGCGTCTGTCAGAGCATTCAGGGCGGCTATGTCCTCATCAGACAGAGGAGCGGCACCGGGCCGACAGGCGGTGAGAAGCGAAAGGGCAAATGCTACAAGAACGAATCGGCGCATGGTCGCCTCCTTGGGAGGGGTCTCGGGATGGGGAAAAATGTACGGGTAGGATCGGGAAATGGTAAGAAGTGTGAGTCATGGGAAACGACACCGCCCGGTCCAAAACCGGGCGGTGTCGGACCACTCAATTCTCTTACACGGCCGCACGGCCTAGGGCCTGCGGGACCTGTAGAACTCGGTGCGGATGAGCTTCCGGAGCGCAGGGAGGTCGTAAGCTCTAATTACCTCAGACCAGGGCCTGCCGTGTGCGGCCTGACTTGCCTGGTCGAATTCCGCCGACGTGATGTCGTCATAAGCATCCCATCGCGGATACTCGGCGAAAACCTTGATGTCACACTCTCCCGCACCACCCACCTGACTCATCGCGTGATACGATGTTACCAGACCCATCCTCATAAATTCGTCGTACATCGGAATGAGGATTTCTTGCAGGTAGAGCAAGTATTGCGCATCCAATACCTGAACACAGACCACCCGGTAATAATTCGGCTCATCGTCCTGACTAACCAATGGCACGAACGAAATGACGGAAAGGAATACGGCGACGGAAAGGATGCGACGCATAGCAGCCTCCTTGAGGGGTGCGAGATAGGCGGCAAACTTACCCACGAACAGTCAACTGTCAATCAACTGGAACGTGGTCTGAGTCAATTCGCGCCGGTGGCTTACCGATGGGGGACCGCACACGCGGCTACCTGAACAATTCTGAACGAAGCCGTTTCGGATATGTAGTCCGTTGGCCTAACCACCCACTTGCGTTGGTACCAACCCGTCAAGCACGCTCCCGCCACGACGTTCAGAGCGCCCGGGAACGGTTACGAGTGGTGGCATACCTACGTACCGTAGCGCATGATGTAGACGCTGTGCGTGAGTATCTGGCACCAACTGTCACCAGGACCATGCCAATAGTGCCGATATGGGGGAATCGTTAGGTGGGGCTAACCTGTAAAGTCTCTTAGAAGAGAGAGTTACGGTATGACCGGGCTGGGTTTCGAACCCAGGACCTACGGATTAAAAGTTACGCCGGAGCTCGTGTCGTTGAGATTCGCAGAGGTGGTTTTGACTCTGAAGAGTGGTCGTTAGTTACAGGGGCGAAAAGCACTGAATCGCTGTGAGCGATGTTGAATTCTGCGCAGTTGGGGTACCGTTTGGGGCCCAATAAAAAGCTGGCCTCGGCCCAGCGATTATGACCGGACGCTCAACGGGCCAACACGTCTGACTCTGGATCAGAAGAGTCCAGGTGGACGCACCCTGCTCCCAACCCCCCCCCCG
>JBDGYW010000750.1:0-3684 GCA_039588935.1 Gemmatimonadota bacterium
GTCATCGGCCATGAACTCCAGTGTGTCTACCAGGCCGTGCGGCTGGATCGCCAGGTGATTGCCAAACTTGAAGCAGTTGGCCACCGGCTCAATCACCCAATTGACGTAGAGCCCCAACAGGCCCAGAAGTTCCCGGCCGATCATCGTCACTTCGGCGGTGTCGATGCCGTAGGGACAGAAGACTGAACAACGCCGGCATTCGGTGCACTGGAACAGGTAGTAGAACCACTCCTTGATGACGTCGACCGTCAGCTCACGGCCCCCGGCGAGTTTGCCGAAGACTCTGCCAAGCGCCGTGAAATCCTTCCTGTAGATCGAGCGAACAAGCTCGGCTCGCAGCACAGGCATGTTTTTCGGGTCACCGCTGCCGATGAAGAAGTGGCATTTGTCCGCGCAGGCCCCGCACCGAACACAGGTATCCATGAAAATCTTGAAGGAACGGTACTTGGTCAGGCGCTCGGCCATCCCCTCCATAACAATCTTCTTCCAATCCTCCTGTAGGTGCCAGTCCGCGTCTGTGACCGCCCATTCCCTCGGGTTCGGCAGATCAACGATCTTCAGGTTCTTCGCCTTGCCCGGATAGATGTATGAGCCCCGCCTGAAGTCCACCGGCGTGTCCATCCACGGAGTCGGCGGAGGCGCCGTATTTATGTTCAGCAGGTCTTCCTGCTTGTAATAATCAGGTTCGTCTGGCGTCGACATCGCTATTCCCTCTCGACCGGGACCCCGGCCCCCTTCATCTTGTCCCTGAGTTCATCTTCATACTCGTCGTACGGATGCAACTTGACCGGGTAATCCCAGGGGTTGATATGCCGCACCGCACGGTTGTTGTTCGCCATGTTCCTGGTCGGGCTCAGGAAGACGCCCGCCATGTGCATCAACTTGCCGAACGGGATATACGCGATCAGCACGCAAACCAAAAAGAGATGGCCGTAGAAGATCGGGCTTATCGTATCGGGCACCACAGGTGACAAATGTGTCAGCCCCAGGAAAAGTTCCTTGATCGCCGGTACATCTGTCTTCGTCAGGTGCCGAAGCGAGAATCCACTGATGCCGATACCCAAGAGCAGGAACAACGGGACATAGTCACCGATCAAGGATATGTACCGTACCTGAGGGGAAGCCAGCCGCCTGTACAACAGAAACGCCAACGCGACCAGAAAGATGATCGTTGTGGAAAAGAACACGGGGAGGCCAACTTCCAGGAACCCATCTGCCATCTCGACCAATTTGACGAACCCGGGCACCGGATTGACCATCAGCCGAATGTGCCTGATCAGAATGAACAGCAACGACCAGTGCATCGCCATCGCGGCGAGCCATAGTGACAGCTCCGTTCCGTACACGACTCTGCGCCCGTCAACCAGCTTCGACGTTGTGTTCCTGAGTAGTGATCGAAACAGGAGGATCTCCAACGCCATTCTGCCAATGGTAAAGATCCCGTTATGAGGGGTTTCCAACCTGTCGTGTTTGATCCAGGGCAGCGTCTTCTGCTGCCCGCACGTTGTCGGGATGCGGAATGGAACAGGGATGTTCGCCCAACTCATAACCCGGTAGACCAAGCCACCGAGGAACAGCAGGACCGCCGCATACGGCAGCACCACACCGAAGATCCACCCCAATCCCGGCACCCCGCCAAGCAAGCCCAGCAGGAAAAGACCACCCACAAATGCCAGGGCAACGACTATGTTCATCGGAGATCCTCTCGTCGTACGTTCACGCCTTCGGACTCTCGTCTTCTCGTTCAGCCCCGACTAGCTCCGGGGCGCCTTCACGCTTGTTCAGTTTGTCGACGACCCACGAGACACTTCGCTTCATCTCGTTCGCGCGAATCTCAAACAGCTGTTCGCGGCACTCGACATACACATCGAATGCAACCAACGCGACCTCGTCGACCTTTTGCTCAAACATCCGATACTCCTGCGAGTCCGCAGCACCGTCTACCTCACCCGCCACTTCCTCTCGTACAATGTCCTTCAGCCGAAAAACGAAACTCAGAGCCGAGGACGCGGCGAACTGCTGGACCGCTCGAATCTTGATGATCTCGTTCAGGTGTCGGCGAATCTTCTCGGCATCCGAACCTTCCAGAAGTGCCTCGAAGATTGCCGACGTACCTTCGCGCAGGCTGTGACCGACAGGGTTGGCGAACTGATCCTTCTGCCGGCCAAACGCGGCGGATGCATCTTGGGCGTACATCGAGAGCGCGTCGTCGAGCCACCTCGCGACGATTTGCTTCTTCTTTCCCTCGAGCGTCTCCCTAAGTGTCACAACTCAGCTCCGCTGGGCACACAGCGTCTCACCTGCGCCCCTCTCGAATCAGACGCAGCCGGTAGGCTTCGGAAGCCCGGCAACCTTGCATGCACCCTTGGCGGGGCCACTCGGGAACAAGTCGTAGATCTCCTTGAGCTTGAAACCGGTTGCTTTGCACAGCTTGCGGATCATCGGAGCCATATTGAACTCGAGGTAGTACTCTCTCAAGTAGTTGACGAGCTTCCAGTGATCCTCTGTCAGGTCATCAACGCCTTCCGTCTTCGCCAGGGAAGCCGCAACAGCTTCATCCCACTGATCCGGATCCTGAATGAACCCGTCCTCATCGATCTCCATCATCTTGCCACCAAGCTCAACCTCTGCCATCAGTCTCCTCCGTTTTCTTTGTCGGCGTCGCGCGCACGTGCGCACAGTGCCTGCCAGAATGCTTTTTACCTCACAAACTCAATGTCAACGCGCGGCGGGATCCTCAGTGTTTCATGGACCGGGCAAAGCTCGGCCACACGCCTTATGGCATCCATCTTCTCTTCAGGAAACCCGCTCGGCAACTCCACATCGACGGCGAACCCACCAACGCGCTTGGGGTTGTCCATCAACTCCAGGGTTACCGAGACTGCCACGTCGCTATCGGTGTATCCACGCGAGTCACAGTACCCTTGCACCATCATCGCTATGCATGCACCAAGGGAGCCAGCAAGCATTTCAGCCGGAGCCAGTCCTGCATCCCGGCCCCCGTCCTGCTCGGACATGTCACTCAACACTTCATGTCCGCGTACTTTCACTTTGAACTGCCGCTCTTTCTTCCGATCGACAGTGATCAAGTCCAAATCAGTCTTCCAGCGACTGGTAGTAGCCCATCAAGATCTTCGCCACTTCGGGCCGTGCAAACTCAGGAGGCAGATCCTCACCTTTGCTGAGCATCTCACGGACCTTTGTGCCCGATAGGAACACGAAATCTTCCTTCTTGTGTCCTTCCGGAGCCTCGCGCATCATGATCACGTCACCAACGACATTGGAATACGCAGTGTGGTCAGCCGCGAAGATCTGCAGTTCCAATGCACCTTCCGGCACCTCGTCGAAGATCGTCTGAGCATCGAACGGACCGTAGTAGTCGCCCACGCCCGCATGGTCGCGCCCCACGATCAAATGCGACGCACCCATGTTCTGACGAAACACGGCGTGGAGAACGGCTTCACGCGGACCGGCGTAAAGCATGTCGAAACCGTAACCAGCGATTTCAGCGGTGTTCGGCTCGAAATACAGCTCAACCATCTTGCGGATAGCCGCATCACGCACGTCGGCGGGGATGTCACCCTTCTTGAGCTTGCCGAGCAGCATGTGGATCACGGCACCGTCTGCGCCTACACGCTCCATCGCGATCTTCACCAACGCTTCGTGCGCGCGGTGCATCGGATT
>JBDGYW010000751.1:0-3677 GCA_039588935.1 Gemmatimonadota bacterium
CGGCGAGCGCGCCGGTGCGGTGATCATCTTTCTCGGTGTGGAACTCGAGAACGTCGATCCGAGTTTCTGCGCATCGCTAGAACTGGCCGATCGGGTGGTCAACCCCTGGGGTGTACCGGAGGAACGCGACGTGCCGGTCCTCGTTTGTCGCAACCCGAGTGTGACACTGCAGGAGTTTTGGGAGCGCGAAGGCCGACCCCACTGGGGGTGACAACACGAAGCGCCGGCTCTCGGACCTCCGGTGAGTATCTGCTTGGTGTTCCCATGACTCCATCCTCTCAAGAAATGGAGCCTCCGGCAACCCCGGGGCGATTCACCCGCAGCGAGGGCCCGCGACTGGAGCAATCTCAGTTGCGGCAGCGACGTCCGCAAATGTGAGGTTGATGTTTGCAGCTGCGAACACGTCGTCTTCAGTTGAAACCGCCCCATTTTCATTTGCGGCTGCATGGTCTGCAGCTGCAGATGGAGCATTTTCAACTGCAAATGAGCCCAAAGCACTTGCAGCCGCGGCATGTACAAGTGCGAATGTGCCCTTCGCATTTGCAGATGGAGTATTCTCAGTTGCGATTGGCTCGTTTGCAGTTGACGATCGTTGATGTCTTCGCGGTATTCGAGTCGGCCTGCCGGCGTTCTGTGCACAGAAGTTGTTAATTGACAACAACTTACAGCCACGCGACATGGATGCGTACCCGGTGCGGACATACCCTTGACCCACTAGGATCGTAGGGGCATGGTTTCGCGCTCCAACATCTCCCCACGCCGATCGATGTTGTGGGCACTTTGACGGCACAGCAAACGCCCATTTGGGGCGGCCAGGCGCCGAGTTACTAGGAAACAGAGGGCGTCCTATTGCAGCGACAAAGCCCGACCCCGCAAGTCGTTACGGAATCGAGCTTTGCAAGTCGGGACGCACCGCGAGGCACCAAGCCACATGCGTAGTGCTCAACAGTGCGCCCGACCGAATCAGCTGCGAATGAACTCGGCGAAGTACTCGTCGACCGTCACGCGGCGTTCGGTGAGCCCGTCGTCGAACGCCGACTGGCAGAACGCGTCCACCGTATCACGATTCTTCTCGAGACCGTGGGCGTGGTAATCCAGCCCCATAAGCAACTCCGTCTCCTCGACCTCGGCGATCTGCCACGGCGTGCTGTACGGAAACAGACGTAAACCTGCCGTGAACCTCCGCTCACACTGCTCGAAGATCTCGACCAGTCGCCCACCCACGGCTGGGTCCCGCTCCCACACTTGCCGCCGGAGAAGCAGCACGTGTTGGGTCGGATAGTACCCGGTGTCCGCGAAGTAGCGCTGCTCGAGCGAACGGAAGTCGGGTACGATTCTGACGATCGGCCCGGCCTCGGGGTGGTACTTGCTCGGAGGAAGAGGAACAAACATGGCGTCGATGTCGCCAGCGAGAAGGAGATCGCTGAGCGACTTGTCCGCTGGGGCGTTGGTGACGTGGGCCGGAAGTGAAACGCTGGCTGTTACGACCGTCGGCGTGTCGGAGCCGCCCACGACCCACTCGATGGCGTAGGGATCCTGGCCCAGGTACCGGACCATGTGGCGGTACCAGGTGGCACCGCTCGCAGTCCAGTTGTAGATGCCAATGCGGTGGCCGTTTAGGCTTTCGGGTGTGAGGGACGAACCTTTGAGCGTGTAGAAGTCACGGGCGGTGAAGTTGCGGAGAAAGAACACCGGCACGGCCACAAGGGAGCTATCGCCGCGATCAACTCGGAGAAGGTGACGCAGCATCGAGGACTCGCCGCCATCCACGTCCGGGTCGGAGTCGACACGCCTCAGCATTGCGCCGCGGGGGCCCCGAACCAATCGCAGCTCCAAGTCGTCGTGCCGCACTTCGCCCGTCGCGAGCGGCGTGAACCGCAGGTACTCGGCGCAGGCCAAAGTGATCGGAGCCGATTGGCCGGCGCCCTGGGCGACGGCGTCTTGCGTGTGCACCAACGACGCGCCGGCAACCGAACCGGCTGCAGTGAAGAACTCCCGCCTCGAGAGCGCGGTCATAGGAGACTCTCCTTCGAGATTATGGTTCGTCCCCGCCCATTCAACCCTTCGTTGTTGCGGTGGGCAGGGCGGACTCCCCCCTACCGCTCCACCTCCACATCCGCCACCCAGATGTCGACCTCGTGCTCGTCCAACGTGACATAGATGTGGCTCGGACCCACGGAGAAGTCGTCATAGCCACCAGTCTCAACAACGAGACTCGGCTCGCCGCCCTGCGGAGGAATCGACCAAATCCCTCCCACACCACTTTCATGATATCCTGTGACGAAAACCTTCGAACCGTCCGGGGCGAACCTGGCATCAAACCAGTATGTCAGGCCGGTTGCGCGAAGATCGTAGCGCCACTGGACCTCCCCGTCGAACGAGACCATCACCAACCCAAAAGCTGCTAAATCAGCACACAACACACCCGACCCATCAGGCGCCTTGTCATACGGAATGCATCCAAAGTCGGTGAACTGGCGAGCTCGTCCCCAAGACGCGTCTTTGGCCTCACGCGACACGACCCACGCCTCGCTTCCACTTCCCTCCTTCCAAGTCCAGTAGAATATCTCCAGGCCACTCGGATGCCACTCGTGGTACCAAAGCCCGTGGTCACGGATAACCTGGACCGGATTGCCGCCGTATGCCGGCACGAGCATCAGTGCGTGCTCACGTCCGCCAACATCACGGAGGAATGCAATCTCGGTTCCATCGGGCGACCATACGGGCTGAAATTCGTTCAACGGGCTGTCGGTAATCGGCATGGGGCTGCCGGTCGCGAGGGACCGCATATAGATGTCCGAGTTGCCGCGGAGGCTCGAGGTATATGCAAGCCATTCGCCGTCGGGCGAGACATCGTGGCCAACGATGAGCGTATTCTCGCTGGTGACAGGTATGCCATCGTCGGCAGTGAGGGCGGTTGCGTCGATCGGGTAAGACCAGATGTTCGCGCGCTCCGCAGCCTTCGAGAACGCCAATTTCCTACCGGCGCGGGAATAAGAGATCGAGTGTGCGTCGACGACCCCCGGCACTCTACTTGGCTCTCCGCGAGGCCCCGTTGGCCCGACTTCGACAACGTACAACTCTCGCGGACCCTCGCGGTTCGACAAGAACAACAGGTGATTCTCGTCGAGCCAGGCCGGGCTGACATCCATGTACTGGTCGCCGGTCACTCGGACAGGCTCACCACCATCAGCATCCACGAACCAGATTGACGAAGCGTAGAAGACGAAGTGGCTGGCCCACCGCGGGTTTCCATTCACATAAGCTAGCCGCCTACCATCCGGCGACCAAACCGGCGAATGAACGCCCCACGCAGCTCCTGGGACGGCCAGAAGCTCGGTGGTTTCTTCGCTGATCGAGTACGAAAAAATGCTATCAGGAAATGCGATGAACGCGACGCTGTTACCGTCCGGCGACAACGACGAAAACACCACATTCCTCGGGAGATCAGTCGAACGAATCGAGCCGCCCAACTTCGCTACTTCCCTCAAGGGGCATCCGTCAGCCTGTGACCACAGTTGGTACTCGTCTGGACCACCCGAACAGTTCAAGAACCGAACGAATTCCCCGTCCGCACTCCATGCGGGGAAGGATTCCCAAGTGCCAACTAGGGTCCGTGTCGGATTGAGCTCGTCACTTCCCGCAATGTTCACTGTGCTTCGAATGACAACAGACTG
>JBDGYW010000752.1:0-7260 GCA_039588935.1 Gemmatimonadota bacterium
AAAGCCTGGTCGATACCGCGCGCAACCTCGAAGCGATGCGCATCGACATGGTGGTAATCCGGCACCCGTCCTCCGGTGCTCCCGCGTTTCTGGCGGATCGGATTCCCTCAAACGTCATCAATGCGGGCGACGGGAAACACGAGCATCCCACGCAGGGGTTTCTGGACATGCTCACGATCCGTGACAAGCTCGGACGTATCGACGGACTCAGGGTATGTATCTGTGGCGACATACTCCACAGTCGGGTTGCCAGAAGCAACATCTGGGGACTGTCAAAGCTAGGTGCAGAAGTAGCAGTGTGCGGGCCGACATCGGTGATGCCGTTGGGGCTCGAAGACATTGGCGTAACCGTCTTCAGGCGGATCGAAGAGGCCATTGAGTGGGCTGACGTGCTCAACATTCTCAGGCTCCAGCTCGAGAGGATGCAGGCCGGTTACATACCATCACTGCGCGAGTACTATCGTGTCTTCGGAGTGACCGTCGAACGTCTTGAACGCGCACCCAAGGACATCGTCATTCTTCACCCGGGGCCGATGAACCGTGGTGTCGAAATCGACTCGAGGGTAGCCGATGGCCCACACAGCCTGATCCTTCAGCAGGTCACAAACGGTGTTGCCGTACGTATGGCGGTCTTGTATCTACTCGCAGGAGGCAAACCCGAATCGGCCGAGGCGGCAAAAGGGCGCGGTAGGGAGGATGCAGAATGAGACCTCAGCTCATCAAAGGTGGACGTGTTATAGATCCTTCGCAGGATCACGACGACGTAGTCGACATACTGATAGTTGATGGCAAGATCGAAGCAACGGGCACAGGATTCGGGGAGCCGGACGGAGCCGAGACCATCGACGTGGCCGGAAAGGTGGTTGCGCCCGGCCTAGTTGACGTGCACGTGCATTTTCGCGAGCCTGGACGTGAAGACGCTGAAACAGTGGCCACCGGGGCACGAGCGGCAGCTGCGGGCGGTTTCACCTCCGTGTGTCCGATGCCCAACACCGACCCGGTGACTGACAATCAGGCGGCGGTTGGTTTCATAGTAAAACAGGGCGAGGCGGCCAAGGCGTCCCGAGTATACCCATACGGCGCAATCACCCTTGGCCAGAAGGGTGAGCAACTGGCCGAGTTCGGTGAACTGGTACACGCTGGAGCTGTTGCCGTCAGCGATGATGGGCACCCAGTGGTCTCCAGTCACCGCATGAGGACTGCTTTGGAGTACGCTTTGACGTTCGGAATCCCGGTCGCCGACCATTGTGAGGATCCCACACTCGCGGTCAATGGTGTGATGCATGAAGGCCTGGTATCCAGCCGTCTGGGTCTAAAAGGTATTCCGTCAGCCGCAGAGGAGATTCTGGTAGCCCGCGACGTCTTCCTCGCCGAGCTGACCGGAGGGCACGCCCACATTTGCCACGTTTCATCCAGTAGCGCTGTAGACCTGATTCGCCGAGGGAAGGAACGCGGCGCGAACGTTACCACCGAAGTCACTCCTCACCATCTGGCGCTCACCGACAGTGCATGTGAGGGCTACGACACCAACGCGAAAATGAATCCGCCGCTACGTGAGGAAAAGGACGTTGAGGCGGTACGCCAGGGTCTCAAAAACGGCACCATCGACTTGATCGCGACCGACCACGCGCCACACCACTACGAGTCCAAGGAACGTGAGTTCGACGATGCCGCGATGGGAGTGGTAGGTCTGGAGACTGCGTTTGGCATCTGCCTCACAGAATTGGTCGGGCAGGGGCTGCTGACCTTACCCGAGCTGATTGCACGGATGAGCACGATCCCGGCAAGGACTTTCCACCTGCCCGGAGGAACGTTGGCAAAAGGAGCGGCGGCTGATCTGGTTGTATTCGACCCGGACGCGCATTGGGTGGTCGAACCGTCGAAGTTTTTCTCGAGGAGTAGAAACACGCCGTTTGCAGGCAGGGATCTGGTAGGTAAGATCGAGTTGACGATTGTGGGGGGGCAAACCGTTCATTCAGCAGTAGCATTCTGATGCAACGAGACACGGCGCGGCGACTTGCCGAATGCTGCCGTGCTCTGTACGATGCAGGGCTCATAGCAGGCGCCGACGGCAACATTGCGGTGAGGGTCGGGGCAGATCGCGCACTAGTGACGCCGAGCGGAGTGATCAAATCCGGCCTAACTCCAGACGATATCGTCGAGGTCGATCTATCCGGAAAGCGCCTGCGAGGCCACCGAACACCGTCCAGCGAGTTGGACATGCACTTGCGCATTCTTCGAGCCCGTCCGGATGTCGCTGCCGTGGTACATGCACATCCACCTGTAACCACCGGGTTTGGAGTGGCGGGGCTCGCGTTTGACGACTGCGTTCTGCCGGAACTCGTCTACCAGATGGGTCATGTACCACTGGTTCCCTATGGCACACCAGGCACTCCCGATCTAGGAGAGGTCGTGGAGCCATACGTCGCAAAATACGATGCTCTGATTCTTGCCAATCACGGGGCGGTTACGTTCGGGGCCACGTTGGACGGTGCGCGGATCCGCATGGAAAGCCTGGAGCATGCGGCCAAGATCATCCTGACCGCCCGGCTGCTGGGGAAGGTGAACCCGCTGGACACGGAACAGGTAGCACATCTTGAAGTGTTGCGCCGCAGCCGCGACATTTCCGGAGTGTACCCAGGGTGCCAGACGGGTAAAACGGAGGAGTGAATGGCGGAGAAAGAACCTATGTCTGAGTTTGAGCGCCTGCTGCAAGAGCGATTACAGATAGAGCAGTGGCTTGAGCGATTATCATCATCCGGTGATAAGACTCCCGCGAGCGTACGTGAACGTGTACAAACCGATTATCGGAAGCGACTTGATGAAGTCCAAGAGGAACTCAACGGGCATCGCGACGAGATCACTGGTGCGTTGGAACGGCACCGCCAGGTCCGAGACGAGCTACTCAAGCAACAGTCCGAATCTGAGGAGAAACGCGCAGAAGCCGAGTTGCGACATAATGTCGGTGAGTTCGATGACACCAAATGGGATGGGATCAAGGGTGAAATCGACGGGTCTTTGAGCAAGATAGCCGAGGAACTCGAGGGCGTAGAGACTGAAGTGACCGATCTGGAGAACGCGTTGGCGTCCATCACATCCGGTCCTGATGCCGGCGAAATCCCGGACGCACCGATGTCCGATGATTTGCCACCACCGATCCTGGACGCTGAGCCACGCACATCTACGGCGACTGCTGAACCCGAGCCGATAGCAGAAGCCAAGAGTGACGATCCAGGCGAAGCGCTCAAGTTCTTAGATGTCGATGCCGAGAAGGAGAACGCAGACGCGGCGGCGCCTGACGATGCTGAGCTTCTTGGTAAGACAGAGGACGCCAAAGAAGGCGACGAGGCTGCCGTCGGATCCGAGGTTGGAGCTAACGGTGTCACCTCGTTCTCGGACAACACTGAACAGCCCAAGAAAGGAGCTGCGAAAACCCTCAAGTGCGGGGAATGCGGTGCGATGAACCTGCCGACTGAATGGTACTGCGAGCGCTGCGGAGCCGAACTCGCAGCGCTTTGAGGGCTATTTCAGCTCTTTGATGCGACTAGCTTGCCAAGACGCCGCTTGCCCCTGGCCGCGGCGTTCTTGTGTATCAGTCCCTTGCGGGCCGCACGGTCCAACAAACGTACGACCTTCTTGATCGTGGATCTCAGAGCGGTGCGAGCTGCTCGATTACGTTCGCGGCGGCGAAGGGCCTGCCGCATTCGTTTTTTGGCTGAACTACTGTGTGGCACTCTTACTCCTACATAATTGCGCTCATCGAGCTTCGAACAGAGCACGAATTGTATCCCGCAAGTGTAGCTGAGTCAAGGTGATAGGGCTTTGACACCCGGTTTTGCCACCGTTAGTATTCGGCCGCATTCCGACCACTAGGAAGAGATTAATACGTGCAGGGATTTCTTTTGGCTTTGCCAGTGCTCCTCGTATCCGTGGTGGCTCACGAGTATGCCCACGGGTTTGCGGCTCTAAGTCAGGGTGACCCGACCGCGGCGCAGCATGGACGGCTGACCTTCAATCCGATGAAGCACATCGATCCATGGATGAGCCTACTGTTGCCCGCAATGTTGTGGTTTGGCTCGAACCACCAGTTCGTCTTTGGCGGTGCGAAGCCGGTTCCGGTGAATCCGCACAACTACAGAAACTTCAGGCGCGGCGACATCATCGTCTCGAGTGCCGGGATCGCCGCCAACCTAGTCTTGTTCCTGGTGTTCCTAGCGTTTTCGGCCGGCGTGGGTATCGTTGGAAACATGATGCCGTTTGCTGTAGGTGGCCTGATCGTCGTACAACAGATGTGCCTGCTAGGTGTTTGGCTCAATGCTCTTCTGGCGTTTTTCAATCTCATTCCGATACCGCCCCTCGACGGCTCACATATTCTCATTCACTTCCTGCCGCCACAGCTCGCCCGCAGATACCGCGATTTGTCCCGGTACGGATTCCTCGTTCTGCTCGGACTGATGTTTGTGTTCAGGGACTACTTCTTTTTACTCCTCACTCCAGCCGTTGTGGCGACGCGGTTCGCATTTGATTTGGTGCAACCATTTCTTCTCCAATCCTCCCCATTCTGAAATGACCGCATCCGCATTCGTCGACGCTGAGCGCCCTTTCCTCATAGAACTGGATGCCTTTTCAGGACCTCTGGATCTGTTGCTGCACCTCATACGCGAGCAAGAAATCGATATAGCCGACATTCCAATTGCTCGTATCGCCGATCAGTTTCTGGACGTAATCGAGACGCTCGGATTGAATGAAGCAGCCAACTACCTGGAGATGGCCGCATGGTTGTTGAGGATCAAGATCCAGGTATTGCTACCCAGGCCTTTCGACGACGAAAATTGGGAAGACCCACGTGCTCAGCTGGTACGTCGACTACTCGAGTACGAGCAGATCAGAGAGCTTGCGCACTGGCTCGAAGGTCAAGCGGATCTCAGGTCGGCTCAATTCGGTCGTAGGTATATACCTGACGCTCCGGAGCCAGAGCCGGCACCGATAGAACTCGACCTTCAGGAAGTCCTAGATGCCGTCGACCGTGTGCTCGAGGCAATACCTCGACGTGTGATGCACCGGGTGGTACCGCGACCGCTCGACGTTGAAGGAGCTACTGCACGCATCGTAGCCATGATCGAAGACCGCGGTAAAGTGGAGTTCGCAGAGCTTTTTGTCGACGAGTTTACGATCACCGACGTTCTTTCTGCACTCGTGGCGCTACTAGAACTTGCACGCTTGGGTAGAGTGCGTTTGAAACAGCGACAACCCTTTGGCAAGATGGGAATATCCGATGGACCGGCTGTCACAACTAGTTGAAGCCGCATTGTTCTCGGCCGATGGACCTGTCTCAGTGGACGCGCTGTGCGCGCTCGGACAAGACGTGACGAAGCCTGAGATACTGGATGCATTGGATGTTGTTCGTCGACAATACGCTGAATCCGGTCACGGCGTAGAATTGGTCGAAGTGGCCGACGGATTTCAGCTGCTCACTCGGCGCGAGTTCGCGGACGCGATCGCTCGAGCCCAGCTCGTTACGAGACCGCGGAGACTTTCCGGCCCAGCCCTGGAGACACTGGCGATAATCGCATACCGCCAACCCGTCGGGCGCGGAGAGATTGAAGAAATCCGCGGTGTGTCCGTCGAGAGTGTTCTACGATCGCTCCAGGATCGTGGCCTCGTAGACGTCGTCGGTCGTAGCGAGGGCATTGGCCGTCCACTGCTTTACGGCACCACACCGGGCTTCCTGGAGTTGCTGGGGTTGAAAGATCTCGACGGACTTCCGCGCCTCGAAGAACTCTCAGTTGCTCTGCGATCTCCAGAGGATGTCCACGGGATGGGGTGAAAATGCCCGCGATGAGGCTCCAACGAGCGCTGGCCAGAGCCGGCATCGCATCGCGGCGTGACGCGGAGGAACTCATTCGAAGCGGACAAGTGCGAGTCAACGGCTCTGTCGCTGAAATCGGCATGAGCGTCGACCCGCTCTCTGATGTTGTCGAAGTCGGTGGCCGAAGGGTCAAGCCTGTCGCCTCTGCATGGATCGCTTTGCACAAGCCTGTCGGGTATCTGGTGACCAAGCGCGATGAACGCGGAAGACCCACTGTGTTCGAATTGGTCCCTTCAATCCCGGGACTTACCTACGTCGGCCGACTCGACATCAACACCTCAGGGCTGCTGCTGATGACTACCGACGGCCAAGCGGTCAATCGCCTGACCCATCCCCGTCACGCGGTCGAGCGCACATACCTCGTTCATGTCCGTGGCGCATCGGCGACCGAGATCAGACGCGCGCTTGCCTGCCCAGTTGTCATTGGTGGACGCCCGGCACAGATAGTTGCCTCTAGGGTCCGGCAACGTAGGAACGCGCGATCCTGCGAAATTACGCTTACGCTTTCAGAGGGACGAAACCGAATCGTCCGTAAGATCTGTGAGGCGATCGGTCTCAGTGTCGAAAAGCTGGTACGAATAAGCCATGGCTCCGTTCGGCTGGGGCGTCTGGGGAGCGGCAAGTGGCGTTATCTCACTGCCGCTGAACAGAATGCGCTCCCACTATCCTGAGTACGGTCCAACAAGGACCATTGATACAAATCGACAGTTGACGGAGAGACATTTGAGCAGCATCGTCCAAGCGCACCAATTGTTGCGGTTTCTGGCACTCGGAGAGGGTTAATGACATCACGCGCGCAATCGACGGCCGCCACCGAGCTTCCTGCAAGAGTCAAGAAGGAAGTCGGCAAACGTATTGTCGGGCAGGAGGCAATGATTGACCGACTGCTGATCGGCCTTTTGACAGGTGGTCACATTCTTCTCGAAGGTGTGCCGGGATTGGCAAAGACACTTGCAGTGCGATCGGTGGCAGAGGTGATCCGAACCAAATTCCAGAGAATCCAGTTCACTCCCGACCTGCTGCCCGCGGATATCATCGGGACCATGGTCTTCGATCAGAAGACAAGCGAGTTCTATCCGCGGCGCGGTCCGTTGTTCGCGAACCTGATTCTCGCTGATGAGATCAACCGAGCGCCGGCCAAGGTCCAGTCCGCCCTCCTCGAAGCGATGCAGGAGATGCAGGTCACGATTGGTGGAGAAACCCACGGGCTCTCGGAGCCTTTCCTGGTTTTGGCCACTCAAAACCCCATCGAACAGGAAGGCACTTATCCTCTGCCAGAGGCACAGCTAGATCGCTTCATGCTCAAGATCCGAGTTGGCTATCCTTCGCGCGAAGAGGAAAAGGAAATCCTCTGGCGGATGTCTGCCGGCCGCCCCATCGACCTGCAGGTC
>JBDGYW010000753.1:0-3665 GCA_039588935.1 Gemmatimonadota bacterium
GAGACAGCAGCAAGTAACATCGTAACCTTGACACCGAAACATCGGTTGTTACCATCACCAACACTACAACCCAACGGCTTGGATATGTCGACTACCTGGGACAACGTGCAAAATGTGCGATCAGCCGAACGGAGCGCGCAGCTCCGATCGGTTCCCCCAGGGGAGTGGAGTGTTGCAGCGTGACCAAGGTAGAACCTTGCCTCACGCGCAAAGACTTCAAGCTGTTCGAACAGCTTCCGGAGCGGTTGATCGGCAGCGATCCCAACTTCTTGCCGCCGTTCCCTGGCACCGTATCGAAGATACTGGACAAGCGACACCCGTTCCATCGTCGGGGAGACCTCTTCCCATATGTAGCCTGGAGGAATGGAGAACCGGTTGGTCGTGTTGCGGCGATCGTAAACCGCGCTCATAACGAATACCACCATGACGACATCGGGTTCTTCGGGTTTTTCGACTTCATCGACGACCCCGAGGTGTCGGCGAAGCTGTTGGAAACGGCGGAGGGGGACATTAGGCGCCACGGGCTGCGTGTCATACGGGGACCCTACAATCCTTCGTCGAACGATGAGTGCGGTTTACTGGTGCACGGGTTCGACTCGCCGCCATTCGTGCTGATGCCGTACAACCCGCACTACTACCTGGAGCACTACACACGACTCGGCCTCCATCAGGCCCGAGACCTCTATGCGTACTACATATCCGACGCGACTGAGGCCCTGAGTCGAACCGGTCCAATTGTCGAGCGCTTGAAGCGTAGAGCGGGTATTACGGTGCGCTGCGCCGATCTCAAGAAACTCCACGATGAGGTTCGCGTGCTCCAGAGTCTGTACAATGAGACACTTGGTAACCAATGGGGCTTCGTCCCGGTGTCGGTCGAGGACCTGGAGTTCGCGGTGAAGGACCTGAAGCAAGTGCTGGATCCCGAGTTGGTACTCATCGCGGAGAAGGACGGTGAGCCGGTCGGTATCTCGGTATCGATTCCCAATGTGAACGAGTTCATGCTGAAGGCAAAGGCATCCAAGGGTTGGCTCAGGATCCTGAAGTTCGTCTGGTATGTGAAGACACGACGGCCCCGAGAGGGAAGGTTGGCCATCCTTGGTGTGCTCTCCGGTCACAGGAACAAGGGGGTCGCGCCCGCTTTCTATTTCGAGACCATCAAGCGCGGCATCGATCGGTATCAGGGGGGCGAGATCGGGTGGGTGCTCGATGTCAACACGGAGGTGAACAAGGCTGCCGAACTGCTAGGCGCCAAGCGATACAAGACATACCGGATCTTCGACAAGCCTCTCGCCGCGAACACGGGAGGAGATGCGTAGCTATTCTGGATATATGTGCCGTCGATTCCAGCGCGGGGGCACGCGAGCTGGGGCGGCCTGGTAGGCCGCCCCAGCTCGTTTGTTAGAGGGCGCTTAGAACACGCGGCTCCGCACGCGGAAGTCCACGTTGTCTTGAACCCACTTCCACAGGTCGTCCCCACCTTGGGCGCCCAACTGCTCTCGCCATCCTCCCATGACATCGTGGTCGACCGTCCATATCCTGACCCGTCGCCGATCGATGTCCCGCTCCCACGATACCGAAACCGTGGGGGTTGCGTAGAGCAATCGCACGGTCACGCTGCGCGACAGGTATTCCAGGGGACCGAGGTCGATCGCGGAGTAGCGGCTCTCGTCTTCGGTGTCCCGGGCCGTGAGGTCGGGAATGCCATCGCTGAGCACCACGATGTTGAGTGGCGCCAGGATCAGGCCCTGCCGCTTGACCAAGGTGGCCACGCGATCGAAGAACGCATTGAAGTCCGTGAAGCCGTCCTGGGACGGAAACAGCTCTCGCAACACGACGGCGATCTCCTCGGGACTCTTGCCCTGGAACGCGTGCACGGGCTGGAACGACTTGGTCTCACCCGGGCGCTCGCCCCCTACGGAACCCACGAACACGGCGGATGGAACCGACAACTCGCCGAGGCCGTTGAGGTGCCCGTACAGGTAATGTGACGCGAACTCGATGGCGTCATTGTAGACTCCTGACGTTTCGAACGATCCGCTCACGTCGATTCCGAGCACCAGAGTGGATCGGGGCCGGCGAGCGGAGTCCTCCACGGGCGTGCAGGCGGCGAGTGCCGCTACGACAGCGAGCGCCCCAATGCGCTGGAGCAACACGGGCGATCTCATCGTACGGCCTCCCCGTGGAATTGGGTCGATACCTCGGCCCTGTTGGCCTTCTTCTCCCTCTTGGAGCCCGCCTTGCCTGGCGACGCGGCCATCACCTCGTCCAAGCTGCTGAACGGCAGGCTGAACATGGGCCGCGACGTGACGGTCACCACGGCGAAGTTCACCGCTGCGGCCAACAGCTGAAGCACGGGAAGCGACAGCAACTCGAACACCTTGCGCGCCTCTGCCCGGAACCATTCGGTTTCGGCCTTGAGGGCGGCAATGGGACCCTTCAGGGCATCCACGTTTGCCTCTCGCGCGATGCTGGTCTCCGCGTCCTGCTTCACCGTCTCCCTGCCGAGAATGGCCAGGAGTGCCGGCGTGCCGAACCGCCCGAACAGGAACCAGGTCATGCCGCGTACGCCGACCCAGCCGAACGCCGCGAGTGACAACGTGGCCCACAGGCCGAGCTGAAGCCGCTCGTTCGTCTGCTGGGCGATCCACGGCGTCAGGGCGTCGATCATCTCCCGATAGAGGAACATGACCTCGAAGAAGATGACGGACAGCTCGACGAGGACCATCTGGAGAATCTGTCCCACCTGCCTGCGCTGCATGGCGTCACCCAAGACTTGAATGCACGCGAAGCTGCCGAGGATCAGGAAGAAGAGGAAGAACCACAAGATCGGCGTCATGAGCGCGGTATTGGGCTCGAAACCCGTGATGCCGGCCAGGACTTCCGTCATCGTCGGGCGCAGCGTGTATGTGAAGATCAACGCTTCGACGACCGACCAGATCAGCAATCCCATGAACGCCACCCATGGAACACCGGGCTTGAAGTAGCTCCGCGAGGTCCAGTCGAGGAAGTTGAGCGGCGACTGGAAGGCGCTCTTGAGTAGGGAAAAGGTCAGGCGCACCAGACCCTTCACCCACCCCACCAGGACCACGCCGACCCGCACCATGCCTGCCCAGAAGAACCAGATGGTGCGTCCTGCGTCCCACCACGCCGAGAACATCGCAGTGAGAAAGCCACCGCGGGCGGAGCGGAACGGCAGCGTGTACAGCGACACCATCGTGGACCATATCGCTGCGATGAGTAGCAGCATCGGCAGCAACACGAGAACACGCTTGAGCAGCACCTCTGGGGTAGACGCACCGTACCACGCGAAGTTGATCATGGCGGTGTGCCACGCGGGAATCCACGCGATGGGCGTAGCCAGCAGATCGAACGTCCCGCTCCATTCCTGAGGAACGAGGTTTTGTGTTGCCTGAAGCATGGGCGACTCCTTGAGGGAACAAGGCCCGTAAAGCGATACGCCCGGTCGCGGCCGAGCCGCCGCCGGTGCAAGTGCAGCCAACGGTGCGTTCTGGCTCGACGGAGCGCGATGATCTAAGTCACATGTGAGAGATCACCCACACCTCGAAATGTGCCAATTCTGATGGCAAGGAATCTGACAGTCCTGTTGGTAACCGGAAGGGACAATTGGGGTTACGTCATTGTGAAGGGGAGCGAAAAGGCTGTCC
>JBDGYW010000754.1:0-3663 GCA_039588935.1 Gemmatimonadota bacterium
GTAGTGGATGGACAGTCTTCAACAACAAGGGCAAACCCGTTCGTCAATATGAGCCGTTTTTCAGCCGGCTCGAGAAAAAGCGTCACCGGTTCGAGTTCGGCGTGACGGCGGGCGTGAGCCCCATTCTGATATACGATCCGCTAGACCGGGTCGTGGCCACGCTGCATCCCAATCATACCTACGAGAAGGTTGTCTTCGATCCGTGGCAGCAGACCACTTGCGACGTGAACGACACGATCCGCGCGCCGCAGGACCCGAGCGATCCACCGTTCGACCCGGCAGACGACCCTGACGTCGGGCGGTTTTTCAAGCGTCTATCCACCGACGAATACATTCCAACTTGGTATGATCTGAGGACCAACGCAGCAAAGGCAATCGGGAAGTGGCCGGACTCGGACCAGAATGGTGAAGCGCTCCCTGACAACGCGAAGCGTAGGGCGTCTGAACTTGACGCTGCTCAAAAGGCCCAGAAGCACTCCAACACGCCTACTGTCATACACGTTGACACTCTCGGGAGGCCGTTCGTGACGGTTGTGCGGAACCGATACGAGTTGGACGACACATCCGTCGTCGACCGGAGAACCGCTACACGAGTCGAGTTGGACATCGAAGGCAGCCAGCGCGTCGTTTCGGACGAGCGTCTGAAGCCGGACGACACGTTGGAGCGGCGCATCGTCATGCGTTACGAATACGACATGCTGGGGAATCGCATACACCAGGCTAGCATGGAGGCTGGTGAGCGCTGGATGCTGAATGACGTGGCTGGCAATCCCATCCGCGCTTGGGACAGCCGTGGGTTCGCGCGGCGGTCGACTTACGACGAATTGCGTCGCCCCACCGGTCTGTACGTAACCGAAGGAGTGGCCGAGCGTTTGGCCGAGCGCACCGAGTACGGCGAAGATCTGGCAGACGAGGCAAAGGCAGTGGAGATGAACCTCCGCACGCGCGTCTACCGGCAGTGCGACGCGGCGGGTGCTCTAACCAATCTCGCCGTCAATCCGGACACCGGTTCCGAGGAAGCTTACGACTTCAAGGGTAACCTGCTCATTTCGAGACGCGATCTGGCGTCATACGCGCAGCCTGTGGATTGGCTGCAGAACCCCGACACCAACGAGGGTAGTTTCACAACCGCCACCACCTTTGACGCACTCAATCGGCCCTGCACGGTCACGTCACCGGACGGTAGCGTGTATCGCGCCACCTTCAACGAAGCCAACCTGCTCGGTAAAGTGGATGTCTGTCTGCGAGGCGAGCAAGAGAACGGGCAGCCGAAATGGACGTCGTTCGTCAAGAACATCGACTACGATGCCAAAGGTCAGCGTGAGTTGATCGAGTATGGTAACAAGGTGAGCACTGAGTATGAATACGACTCTCTGACATTCCGCCTCATCCATCTCCGCACCAAACGTTTGGCTGGCGATTTTCCGAGGGACTGTGAGAATCCACCCCCGGAGGACTGGCCCGGGTGCCAAGTACAAAACCTCCACTACTCGTATGATCCTGCTGGCAATGTTACTCAGATACGTGACGACGCTCAGCAGACGATCTATTTCAAGAACAAGCGGGTTGAGCCTAGTGCGGCGTTCGCCTACGATGCACTCTACCGCCTGATAGAGGCCGCCGGCCGACAGCATCTGGGACAAGTTGGTGGCTCTCCGATTCCTCACTCATACAACGACGCGCGCCGCGTGGGCATCCGTAGCCAGGGGCCCGGGAACGGTTTCCACCCGCACGACGGTAACGCCATGGGACGCTACTGTGAGCGGTATGTGTACGACGAAGTCGGCAACATCAGGGAAATGGTCCATCGCGTGTCATGCCCTGGTGCCGTGTCATGGAGGCGTACTTATGAGTACGACGAGGCAAGCCAACTCGAATCAGACAAACAGAGCAACCGACTGACCGGCACCAGAGTTGGCAGCGGGACAGGGTCGCAGCCAGAACCTCACGAGTACGACGTCCACGGCAATATGCTGCGCATGAACCACCTACGGCCAATGCTGTGGGATTTCGAGAACCAACTGCAGATGACCCAGTGCCAACAGCTCGGCGACGAGGATACGGACGGAGTCGAACGGCACGGCGAGCGAACGTGGTATGTCTATGACGCGGCCGGCAACCGCGTGCGGAAGGTGACGGAGGCGGCCGGCAACGGAGGTTTGAAAGACGAGCGCATCTATCATGGCGGATTCGAGATCTATCGCCGTCACTCCGGCGAGCACACAGGGCTGGAACGCGAGACGCTGCACATCATGGACGACAAGCAGCGTATCGCGGTGGTGGAAACTCGCAACGATATCGATGATGGGACGCCGAAGCAGCTGGTACGCTACCAGTTCGTCAACCATTTGGGATCGGGCACACTCGAGTTGGATGGACAGGCGCGCATCATCTCCTATGAGGAGTTCACACCGTACGGCAGTACATCATATCAGGCAGTGCGCAGCCAGACTGAGACGCCAAAACGCTATCGCTACACAGGCAAGGAGCGGGACGAAGAGAGCGGGCTGTACTACCACGGGGCGCGGTATTATGCGCCGTGGTTGGGGAGATGGACGGCGGCTGACCCTCGTGGTTTAGTGGACGGCCCGAACGGGTTTCTTTATGTAAAGGCCAGGCCCGTGAGCAGCGTCGATCCTGACGGACAGCAGACGGTCCCTGAAAGGATGGAGTTTGGGCCCACGAGTCCTCTCTCTCATAACCCTCCGAGCCCGGACTGGAACCTGAGCGGGAGGCACTTCAAGGCTAGGGTAGAGAAGTTCAACGATCCCCTCGTCGACCTCGATCGTTCAGTCGGTGGGCTGAAGATCGAAGGTCCGGGAGAGGGGCTCAACACCACGTTTGACCTCACTGGGAGTTTCGAGGGCAGGAATATCCAGCTAGAAGGTTCGCCCGGACTACTCAGCTCGGATCTCAAATTGAAAATCGGTAGTGATCTGCAGCTGAGGGCAAACTACGAGACTGGCGAGAAGCTGAGATTGTCATTCAACGCATGGGGCGAGGAGTTCGGTGTTGGCTGTTCCGTGGCGGTGCATCCTGACTCTGGGGATGGGACAGCGAATATGGATTTCCAATGGCGAGGCCTCACGGCGAGCGCGGGCGTCATCTGGGGACCCGAAGGGTCCACAACGCAATTCGCGACGGCGCAGGTGGGATCTTGGTGGGGCTCTCTAACTCAGGGAGCAAGAGGTGCTGGGTTTCTACTGGGTTACTTCGGCGAAGGCATCTCTGGGTCAGTCGGTGTGGCAGACAATCTGGTGAGCGCTTCGCTGGTAATCGGTGCGCAATCGTCGGTGGCAACGATGCTCCCCATTTTGAACACGGGCGCGTCCGCGATAGGAGATGCTTTCAAGCTCGACTACGGTCAGGCGCTCGGCGCGGCTCTCGACATCCCCAAGCACGTGCCCCCTGTCTCTTTAAACATTCCTGCCGCGAAGAAGGAAGTCGCGAAGATCAAGCCGGTTGTGGACACGGCGACACAAATCTGGAACGGTCGCTCCGCTGCTGAGTCGGAGTTTCAGCGGTCTGCATCACGACCGAACTGGGGCGTGGCGTTGCAGGCCGCCACGGGAAATCGCTGGTGGCAGGCTGACATAGCCGCGCACGTCAGTTTCTGATGAACTCCTTCGTGGACTAGGTATGAGAAGGTGGTGGCCCATATCC
>JBDGYW010000755.1:0-3656 GCA_039588935.1 Gemmatimonadota bacterium
TACAACCGGCCCTCGGGATCCGTGGCGAACGGATCCGGCACAAATCGCTCGTCCGTGAGATCCGGACGATTGAGATATCCGGGGGTTACCCCCACTCCTCCAATGTAGATCTCACCCACAACACCCACCGGGACCGGTTGCATGTTTGGATCTAGGATGTACGCCCGCATGTTGGGCATCGGGCGCCCGATCAAGATCGGCTTATCCGGATCCTTTATCTGATAACTCATACAACACAGGGTTGTCTCCGTCGGCCCGTACAAATTCCACAGACTCGCCGTCTCCTCGAGCAAACGCCCCGCCAGATCTCGCTGCAGCGCCTCTCCTCCACTCTGTACCCTCAGGTGCTTGGCGCCGCTCCAGCCAGCCTCAAACAAGAGTCGGAAGGCTGCGGGGGAGGCCTGCATCCTTGTCGCTCCGGAATCGGCAATAGCCGCACTTAGCTGGACGCCATCACTCACCTCCTCACGGCGAGCGACAACCAGGCGAGCCCCAGCGATGAGAGGCACAAAAAACTCAGGAACCGACATGTCAAAGGACACGCTCGAGACTGCCAATAACACGTCCTCGCTCGTCAGTCCGGGCTCGTGACGCATGCTGTGCAAACAGTTGACCACTCCCCGATGCTGGACTTGAACGCCCTTTGGTTTGCCGGTCGATCCCGATGTGTAGATCACATACGCAAGATCTTGCGGTGTTGCGGAACGCGCTAACTCCGCCGACTGCTCCCGACCGATCAGATCCCAATCTGTGTCAAGGCACACAATCTCCGCGGAGCAAGTGCCCAGCGTTTCTGCGCCGACGGAGTCTGCCACCAATACTGAGAGCTGGGCATCCTCCGCCATGTATGTCAACCGATCAACAGGGTAATGGGGATCCAGTGGCACATACGCCCCGCCAGCCTTCATGATACCAATCAGGCCAACGATTAGGTTCGCCGATCGTTCCATGCAGATACCCACGAGTGCACCGGCAGAAGCGCCGCGACTTCGAAGATATCGGGCGAGTTGATTCGACCGGCTATCGAGTTCCGCGTAAGTGAGCTGCGCGTCTCCGCAAACCACCGCCACTGTATCCGGGGAGCGTCCTGCCTGCGCCTCGATCAACTCATGGAGACATTGATCAGATGGGTACTCGGACTCAGTGGCGTTCCATTCCTCCACCAGGTGGGCCCGCTCTGAATCGCTCAACAACGGAAGTGCTGCGACGGATATCTGAGGATCCGCTGCTGCCGCAGACAGTAGCTCAACGTAGTGACCCAACCATCGGCGAACCGTTTCTGGGTCATAGAGGTCAGTGTTGAACGTGCACTGTAATTCGAGTTCGTTGCGTGCGGGCACGACATTGAAGAACATGTCGAAGTTTTCAAAGCTTCGCCTGTTTGAACCAACGTCGACGTCGAGATCACCATATTTCCAATCACCCCTTACAGCCCCGAGGTTGAACAGCACTGAGACAAGGCGTGTGCGGCTCGGGTCGCGGGGCAGACTCAGCATCCTAATGAGTTGGCCGAAGGTGCAGTTCTGATGTTCATAGCCCTTGAGTACACTTTCATGGACCATTCGCAGGTGGTCGGCGAAGCCGGCATTTTCGTCCACTTTGGTGCGTAATGGGAGGAAGTTCACGCAATGTCCTACGAGATCTCTGCCACCAACCATGGCTTGCCCGGCGGCGGAGATTCCAACCACGAGGTCGGACTGTCCCGATAACCGATGCAACAATGCCTCAAATCCAGCCAGCAGCAACGTGAAGATAGTCACGCCGTGGCGCGCGGCGACGGTCCTCAATTCACCCGAAAGACCTTGACCGAGTCCCCGCTCGACACGTGTCGCATTGTAGGTCTTAACTGGAGGCCGAGGCCGGTCCGACGGGAGTTCCAGGTTCGGAGCTGGATCGGAGAATTGCTGCAGCCAGTATTCTTCGGCTTTCTCTCCTGCAGCTCGCTGAGAATCTTCGTCCATCCAGCTGATGAAATGGCTGAATTGCATGGGCTCTGGGAGATCGGCAGCGTGCCCGCGGATTTCCGCTGAGTAAAGCGCGCCGAGTTCTCGTACCAACACACCACACGACCAGCCGTCACAAACCAAGTGATGCGCTGTTAGGAACACAAAATGCTCACGGTCCGCAAGCTTGATGATGCTCGTGCGTACGAGTGGACCGTTCTCCAGGTCGAAAGGAGTGTTGCTTTCTACGTCACGCAGTTCCTTGAGGTTCGATTTCCATACGTCTTCAGCGTGCTCAGATAGGTCGAGCACCTGAACATCCAAAGCCAGCTGCGGATGGATATTCAGAGTCCTGCCGCCGGAGGAGATCGTCGCCCGAAGAGCGTCATGACGGTCCACGAGCTGCTGCAGTGCCCGTTGCATCGCAGCGGTGTCGAGAGCGCCGCGCAGATGCACTGTATTCGAGAGGTTGTATGCGCTCAACACTTGATTGCCAAGCTGTGTGGCTAACCAGATTTCCTGCTGACCTTCAGTCAAGGGTAGCTCCAGAATTTCACCGTCACCGCGCTCTGGCTGTGGTTCGGTCTCAGGAGTTCTATCATCCACGTCTCGCGGAGCATCACTAGGCACAACCTTGGTGGTGAGTTCCGCAGATGCTCGGGGTAAGTTTTCGTCGATGAAACCTGCTACGGCATCCAACGAAGGTAGTTCCTCGATCACCTGCCTGAACGTAATTTCGACGGAGAATGTCTTACGCACCGCTAGGCATGCTTGAGACAGAGCCAGAGACTCGAAGCCCAGCTCCAAGAACGAGGCATGCGGGTCCATCTCATTCTCGGTCAATCCACTCAGGTCACAGAACATTTCTTTCAACCGCGCGCCAATTCTACCTTTCCTATCGAGTGCTGCTTCAGTAGCGCCATGCGGTGAGGATGACTTGTCCTCCAGCACCGGCTCCATGACGGAGGCACCGGTTGAGGCACTCGGGATCGTGTCGCTCCGCGATCTGATATCAGCACATCCGGGAGCATCGCTTCCATCGGATCGAGACGAACGCGGCTGGAGCCAATGGCGTTTTCGCTCAAACGGATACGTAGGCAATGAGACTCTGCGGCGTGTCTCACGCGCGTAGTACCCTTTCCAGTCGGCATTTAGACCAGCCAGCCAAAGGCGACCTAGGCCCGTGAGCAATACCGCATCATCTGGTGAGTCGTCCCGCGGATGACGCATACTCGACACCACAACCTGATCAGTTGTCCTGTCTGGATGTTTACGAGTCAACGTGCTCAGAGTTTGCCCGGGTCCAACTTCCAGAAACGCTCGGCCACGATTTTCGATGAGTTGGCCGAGGCCATCGGCGAACCTCACAGTCTGCCGAAGATGCCTGGCCCAGTACATGGGATCGACTACATCACTTTCGTCCGCCCATGAGCCGGTGACGTTGGAGATGAACGGCAGCGACGGTGCGCGAGGATTGGCCTTTCGTACCTCTTCCGCAAACGGCTCGAGGATCGGATCCATCATCGGAGAGTGGAACGCATGAGACGTGAGCAGGCGTCGGCACGTAATGTCGTTGTTAGAAAGCCTACTCTCGAGGGCGTCGATGGCATTTACCGAACCCGAAACCACGCAGAGTTCCGACCCGTTCACTGCGGCCAAGGAGATGTCATCATCGAGGAATGGGTGCGCGTCGGCCTCAGAGAGCGACAGTGC
>JBDGYW010000756.1:0-3656 GCA_039588935.1 Gemmatimonadota bacterium
CCGACGACATTCGAGATCGCTTGTGCGCAACCCCTGACGTCGATCTGTTCGTGACATCTGGTGGCGTATCCGTTGGCGAGCACGATCACCTGCGCGACGTGATCGAGGACCTGGGCGGCGAGCTGCGGTTTTGGCGCATCAAGATGCGTCCCGGGAAGCCGGTTGCCTTTGGCATCATTCGAGGTACACCCTGGGTCGGGCTTCCAGGAAACCCGGTGAGCACAATGGTCACGTTCGAACTACTGGTGCGTCCGGCGATACGAAAGATGCTCGGGCAAACGCTTCCGTACCGCCGAACAGTATCCGTCCGCGCCAATGAGGCGTTCAGATCGGCCACTTCGCGGAAGGACTTCGTGCGTGCTGTTGTCGCAATGCAGGATGGCGAACTCACGGCTTCAGTCACCGGAGCGCAAGGCTCCGGCATTCTCGCCTCTATGGCAAAGGCAAATGCCCTGCTGATCGTGCCGGGCAAGGTAAGGGAAGTCACGGCGGGTGAGACGGTGCGGGCGATCCTGCTCGAGAGCCCAGACCACGTCGACGAGGTTCCTTACTGAGCGACACAAGAGAAGCCCCTCCCTCGATACCGAGGGAGGGGCACCATCCTAGCCCGCTTGAATCATTCTCGCTGAATCAGCTCGCCAGCAACGACAGGAAGACTCCCGCGGCAATAGCCGACCCCATCACACCGGCCACGTTCGGTCCCATGGCAGGCATGAGCGGGTTTACCCTGCCGTTTGTCTCGTCCGACACAAACTTCTGCACCACTCGGGCCGCCATCGGAACGGCCGAAACCCCTGCCGCCCCGATACATGGGTTGATCTTGTTCCGGAGAAACAGGTTGATGAACTTCGCGAAAACAACGCCGCCCGCCGTACTAAAGCTGAATGCGACGAGACCCATGGCAAGAATGGCGAGCGTCCTTCCGTTCAGGAAGCCTGCTCCATCCATCGTTGCGCCGACGGCTAGGCCAAGGAAGATCGTGACGATATCGATCATCGAACCACCCGCGGTCTTGCGCAACCGTTCTGTAACCCCGCACTCCCGAATCAAGTTACCGAACATCAACATGCCCATCAGAGGAGCACTGGACGGTATCGCAAGTGATGCAAGCACTCCGGTGACGATTGGGAACAAGATGACCGCGGTCTGCGATACCGGGATCGCCTGCGGCATATCGATCGCGCGTTCTTTCTCCGACGTGAGCGCTCGCATGATCGGCGGCTGGATGATCGGCACCAGCGACATGTAACTGTATGCGGCAACCGCGACCGGTCCAAGCAGGTGCGGTGCAAGCTGGGCCGTGAGGAATATGGATGTCGGGCCGTCAGCTCCACCGATGATGCCGATGGATGCCGCTTCCTGAGGCGTGAAGTTGAATATCCAGAAAGCCCCAAGCGCGGCCACGAAAATGCCCAACTGGGCCGCCGCGCCCAACATGAATGTGAGTGGCCGGCCGAGTAGCGGTCGGAAATCGGTGAGCACGCCCACACCGAGGAAGATGATCGGCGGTAGCAGCTCTGTCTCGATTCCACTTTCGTAGATCAGGTTGATGATGCCTTCGCTGTGCGACCCCATCTCGGCCAACGGGAGGTTGGCCAGAATGGCTCCGAAACCGATGGGTATCAACAGCAAAGGCTCGTAGTTCTTGCGTATGGCGAGGTATATCAGAACCCCCGCCACCGCGAACATGACTATGTTGCGGAAGTCGAGGTTGGCGAACCCCGACGACCGTAATAGTTCTGTTACCGTTTCCATGGAATCGGCCTCTTTAGGCGATGGTCATGATCGGTTTCGATGAGTCGACCTCGTCGCCGATGCTGACATGAATCGCCGTGACCTTCCCCGCGCACTGAGCCTTGATGTCGTGCGTTGCTTTCATTGCCTCGATCGCGGCCACTTTCTGCCCTTCGGTCACCAAGTCGCCGACCTTGACCACGATGTCGACAATCTCGACGGTCCCGGCAAACGTGGAGAACACCTGAGTGCCTATTGCAGCGGGAGCGGCGGGAGGAGCGGCAGCGGCGGGAGCGGCTGCGCCCACCGGCTCGACGGTCACTTCGAATGTACGGCTGGCTCCACCCTCGACGACGACGCAGCGGCTGGTCACCGGTCCGGTAATCGCGGGAGCGGCGGCGGGAGCAGCCGGGGCGACTGGAGCAGCTGCAGGAGCCGGATCCTCTTTCTTCTTCAATGGTACAGTGATCTTGGACTTGCCGGTCAGAAGCCGGATGCCCTCGTTCAGTTCCATCTTCTTGCCGGGTACCATCGCGGCGAGCACGAGGAACGTGTTTTCGTCGTTCACCGGGATGTTGCGCTCTTTCAGTGCCTCTTGCGCGGCGCCCATGTTCTTCGGCGCGGCCTCGAGCGGATCGCCGTCGAATACCGGGAGTTCGAGCTGCTCAGAGGTAGTCTTCACGACCTCCGGATCTGGCGGCAGCGGGGTCTTGCCAAAATATCCGAGCACCGCCTTGCCGTAGCCGGCATCCATCTTCTTCCAGCGTCCGTAAAGGACGTTGTTGAACGCCTGAAGCCAGTACTGCTGGCTGCCAGGCGTGACGCTCGTCCAGGCACCACCCGCCTCAACCACGACCGGGAATTCAGCCAGAACATCACTGTATTTGTCCAGGATCCCGGCCTTCACCATCATGTGGACGTTGGGTCCGATCGCACCGCCCGGCATCGGGAAGCCGAGCACGCGAGCGTCCGCGGTTGTGGTGGTCGGGTTGAAATCGTAATCCGCCATCAAGTCGTTCAGCTGGTTCTCGATCTCGCCCATCGCCTCGGGCTTGATGTCCAGTGTGTACCCTGTCCCCTTCAGCGCGTGAGCCAGGGAGCGCACATCAGGTTGCACCGTTCCGCTCGCCATCGGCCTGACGGAAAGATCGACACCGTCAACACCGCCTGCGATCCCGGCCATGTAGCAGGCCACCGCCGTGCTCGCCGTGTCATGCGTATGCTGCCAGAGAGGCATCTCGGGCGGCATTAGCTTCTTCAGCCCAACGGCAGTGTTGTAGATCGTCATAGGATCCGTGGTGCCGCTCGCGTCCTTCAAGCAGATGCTGTCGATATGGACGTCGCTCTCGAGCAACTGGCGCCCGATGTCGATGTAGAACTCGGCCGTGTGCACCTTGTCCGATTCGAATGGTAAACCCATCAGCGCTATGCAGACCTGATGGTGCATGCCCGCGTCCACGATCGGCTTACCGGTCTTGATCAGATTCGCGACATCGTTCATATAGTCGAAGTTGCGGTCCCAGGTAGTGCCGTTCTTCTGCATCAGCTTCGCTTGAAGCTCCAGTCCTTCCATCGACTGCGTTGTCAATGTCACGCCTGATACGGAACGAGTGAGGATCTGCAGGTCGACGTCGGGCCCAACGGCTTCGCGAATCTTCCGCATGTCCTCGAACGGGTTCTCGCCGAGGTAGAAGTAGGGAGCTTGGTAGCGGGCCCCGCCGCCGAACTCGAAGTGTCGGATGCCGGCTTCGGCCGATGCCTGCATCGCGGGGAGAAAATCGTTCAGCCTCACTTTGCCGCCGAACGAACTCTGTAGGCCGTCGCGAAACGGCGTAAACATTACCCGTATCTTCTTTGGGGTTTGGGCGAAGATCATCTCACTTGCTCGACTTTCGTGATCTTGGTTTGTGGGTATACGACAG
>JBDGYW010000757.1:0-3651 GCA_039588935.1 Gemmatimonadota bacterium
ACCCAGACTCATGATGTTGAGCGACACGTTCGCCAGATCGAGCAACGCGAAGCTCGCCACCACCGAGATCGGAATCGCAAGAGCGACCGCAACGGGATACCGCACGTCGCGCATGAACAGGAACAGGACGAGGAACGCGAGGATCCCTCCAAATACGAGCGCCTGCACCACGTTCGAGATGGCATCGGATATGAACCCGGCCTGGCTCATGGCTATGTCGAGTCGGACTTCGGGATACTCAACCCGAAGTTGTCCAATTACTTCGTCTACGCGCTCGGCGACGCGCACGGTGTTCGCACCAGACTCTTTGAAGAGCAGGAGTCCAACCGATTCGACGCCGTTGTATCGGGCAATGGACTCCCTGTCCCGGAAGCCGTCCTCTACCACGGCTACGTCACTGAGAAGCACCAGGTTCTCGGAACCACTGGAATCGGCTGCGCTCTGTCCTAGCGGTACTTGAGCAATCTCCTCTACGCTCTGAAACTCACCCAGCGTGCGAAGCGCATACCGATAGCGACCGCGCCTAATGTACCCGCCAGGTGCACGCTGATTCGCGGCGTCGAGCACAGTGCGGATCTGTTCGATGGTGAACCCGTAGCTCTCCAGAAGTTGAGGGTTCACCTCCACATGAATCTCCCGCTCCAGTCCACCGGCCAACGCCGCCTCCGCAACACCGTCGACCTGCTCGAACCGACGCTTGAAAACCAGGTCGGCGAGATCCTTGAGCGACGCCAGGTCACCCTCGCCGGCCACACTCAGAGCCATGATCGGCTCTGAGTTGGGATCTGTACGGAGTACCACGGGCCGGGAACTCAGCTCCGGCAGTGCGTCACGGAGGTTGTCGAGCTGCTCACGCACATTGAGGACCGCGAACTCCATGTCGGTGCCCCACGCGAACCGGAGCGTGACGAGCGATACGCCCTCCCTCGACACGCTCTCGAGCTTCTCGACTCCTGGCACCCGGGCTACCTGTCGCTCGATGCGCTCAGTGACGAAGCGCTCAACCTCAGCCGGCCCGACATCCGCGTAGGTCGTGTAGATCACCAGGCGCGGGTAGGCCACGTCAGGCAGCAAGTCGATGGGAAGCCGGCGGAAAGAGATAATTCCAAGCATGGCGATGGCGAGGAACAACATTGCCACCGCCACCGGACGTTTGATGCAGCGATTGGGAATCGACATAGTGGCTATACCTACGGCCTTACCGGCTGGCCGACGACTTCTTCCAGGGCAACCAGCGCGGATGCCCACCTACCGCGCGCCGAAAGTGCGTCCCGCTCGGCGGCGGCGGCCTGGTTCACGACAAGCTGCATCTGCGTGTAGTCGGTCGATCCGAGTTGATACTGTTCGCGCGCCATCTCGAGGCGCTGTCGCGCCAACTGTGCCGATCGTTCGGCAAGCTGGACACTTCGAAATGAGTTCTGCACCTCGATGATATTGCTGCGTACCAGACGTTCCACCTCCAGCCGAACCCGACGTAGGTCTTCCTCGGCGGCATCACTGTTGGCATTGGCCTGGGCAATCGCCTGATTGGTCTGAAAGCGATTGAAGACCGGCAAAGAGACGCTCATGCCAAAACTGAACCACCTATCTCTGGGATTGAGCCTGAACATGCCGGAGTACCCTTGGTCCTGCAGCGAACGACTGAGTCCTGCATTCGCGCTGATCGTGGGCAACCGTGCTCCCCGGGCAGCACTGGCCGAAAACGAAGCCTGAGCTGCGTTGGCCATCGCCTGACGGACCGACGGGTTGTTGCTCAGAACCAAAGAGACCAAGGCGTCGGCATCTATGCCGCTCGGATCGAACACCTCGGGCAGCGTACCAACGGCCTCGAATTCGGCCGCGTCTTCGAGCCCGATCCACTCCGAGAGCAGCAACTGGTTGCTCCGTGCGCTGCCTCTCGCCGCCTCCAAGGATTGCTCCTGGCGGGAGACCTCCACCTGAGCGCCGAGCACGTCGACCTGCGTTCGGGCCGCAACGCGAAATAGCCGGTCGGTCGCCTCGAGGTCGAGCGTCCTTACGTCGAGCAGTTCTTCCTCAATCTCGATAAGGCGCTGTGACTGAAGCACCTGGTAAAACCGCCGCTTGATCTCAGCCTCCATCGCCGCTCGTTGTGCATCGACACCCGCGTCGGCTGCGGAAGCGCCGGCACGCGCACTGCGAAGGTTGTTGAGATTGCTGAACCCGTCGAACAGGGTCATGTTGCTGCTCAGACTCTGGGAAGAGCTGCTTTGCTTGAATGTGCTGCCTTGCTCGAGTTCGACCGACCGGCCGAAATCGTCGACGCCGGTGAACACGGTGCGTGACGAACCGTTGAAGTTGAGGCTGGCGCGGAGGTCGGGAAGCAACCCACCGATACCCGCCATCACGTCGGCCCCGGAAGCATCGGCCTGGGCTACCGCACGCCGGTACGTCGGGTTGTTTCGCTGGGCAAGCGAAAGGGCATCTTCCAGAGTCAGCTGGGCAGGAACCGGCTGTTGAGCTTCAGCAGGGAGTGAAAGAACGCAGCCGAGACACACGGCCCCGGCAACGGCTACTATGCGAGATCTCATTGAGGCCTCCCGCCGGCGGCACGCACGTTCCCGACCAGCCGCACCCGCGCATCATGAATCAGCGTGTAATGGCCGTCCGTGAGAACGACCTCGCCAGGTTCGACCATGTCGGTTTCCGGATTCTCGAGGATCTCAACGAGGGAGTCATTCATGAGGCCCGTGGTCACATATCGCCATTTGGCCAGGCCCTCGCCGGCGTTACCATCCTCCTCGAACACGAACAGCATGTCGCGTCGGTCGCGTTCGAGGATAGCTGCACGCGGCACGAGCAACCGATCTGGGAACTCCCGCGCCTCGATGGAAACGCGCGCGTACATGCCAGGGAGGATTCGGCCGGCTCGGTTGGGCACACGCACGGTCACGCGGGCGGTTCGCGTTCCCTGCTCGACCACGGGGTTGATCGTCTCGACCGTGCCAGTGAATACGTTTTCCGGGAATGCGGAAAACAGAATCGTCGCGCTTCTGCCGGGAGCGAGATACCCCACTTCACTCTCGAGGACCTGGACCTCCACCTTGATCGGATCGAGGTCGATGACAGTGAGCAGCCGGTCTCCTATGTTTGCTTCCTGACCCTCAACGAACTCGATGCTCGCAACGCGCCCGGCAAACGGTGCGCGGATCTTCGTTCTGGCAAGCTGGAGCTGTGCCTGTTCTAGAGCCACCTGCATCTGATCCAAACCGCTCCTTGCCCGTGCCACCCTTTCACGCTCGGCACGGACTTCCGGGTCCTCGATCTCATCGTCGAAGAGCGTCAGTTCCCGGTAGGTTGCATCGGCCTGAGCCAGTTGTGCCGCAGCGCTTGCGACATTCAGCTGGTACTCGGTCGAGTCGATCACGGCCAGCAGCGCTCCGGCCTGCACGACCTGGTTCTCGTGCACGTACAGCCGCATGATTCGACCGGCGACCCGCGCGGCAAGGGGCGCTTCTCGTTCCGCCGCTGCCTGAGCAGCCGCTGACACCGAGATCACTAGAGTGTCCCTCACCGCTTCACCACCGCTCACGGGAATGGCAACGCTGGTCGAGAAAGTACCGGTAGCCGATACCTCGGGGCGGTTGCCATCGTCGAACTCCGCACCCTCGGAGTCGGAGTTGCCTGCTGCAT
>JBDGYW010000758.1:0-3649 GCA_039588935.1 Gemmatimonadota bacterium
CTTCCTCATGAGGCGACGTTCCTTTCCCCCGGGCGCCAACCCGGGCTGCGCTGGTTGATTTCTCAGCGGAAAGTTACGTCGCCTCTCCTTTTACACACCCTTTGATCCTACCTCAAAAACCGTTGTAACTCGGCGTACATATCAGGGTCCTGGTTCCCGGAGGAGAAAAGGTCTTCAGGGCAGCAATAACGCCTGGATGAATCCCAGTGGTTAGAACCAGAGTCGTAGGATCTATGTCCAAACCGTATCGTCTATGATTCCATGAGACTATCGCTTCCACGTAGTCGGGCGGCATACTTAAATACCCCCAATTCTCGTGTTCACAGCGTTCAGCCAGGGCTTCTCCAATGCAAGGAGGAGCCTTGAAATCCAGGTCCGCAATCCCCATACCTACATCCAACCCGGAACCATACCCTTGCCCCGCCCCATCCCACTTCACAGTGTCAGTGCCGACTCTATCGTAGATTTCATCGAAATCGTACGTAACCTGCTGCTTGGTACCACTCGCCCTTCCAGCGGTATCCTCAGTCAGCCTAAATTTCTCCAGGGGAGTTCCCGACCCTGCATAAACCGCTGCTAGCCCTGCATTTCTCAAGAAGCTTCTGCGATTCAGGTCGCCATTCGTAGACATTGCACACCTTTTGTTCTAGGGATAATTGACTTCAACAAAGGTTGAAATCACGACCTGGAGAGTATGTCGCCCCGACGTGACCCTGTCCAGGGACCGGGGGACGGAGCGGCATTCTTGTTTGGGATGCCCAAAAAGGGTCCCAAACTCTGAAAGCCTCGACGGTATTCTTGGTTGTTCAACGGTGTTGGAGCACCATGTTGCTGTCGTTACAGTCGGGCCGTCTCCGTGCGAAGACTGGTACGCAATCGCATTAGTCGTACTGCTGCGACTCCGTTCGCCACGCCAGGGCTGGACCTACTGATTCTCGGTCAGAGTGGTGGTGAAAGCCTGCTTGGCGGCGGCCCGCCAAACCCAATGACGCCGGTGCAGACGATCGCCACAACCTGCTCATCTCGCCGACCTGGTTGTCACTCTCTTATCCAGTTAGGACCCTCCAGTGCAGACACCGCCCGCAGGTCAGTCGGCGGATCGAGTTGCAGCCTTATCGTCTTGTCCAACGATGCAGCAAGCCATCTCTTTTGGGGGGTTCTAACTCCGAGCAGCTCGAGCAGATGGCGTTCCGCCCCCTTGGCCGGCTCCGGAGCGCCGCAAAACGTGTTCAGGGTACTGCAGACGGCCTCCATCCGGCAGCGTATCGGTAGCAGCCCGATGTTTCTGCCACACGCCGCCAGAGACTCTTCCGGATGGAGGTTCCCGCCAATCGCCCCGAGAACCACCTTGAGGTTGTCAACGAATCTCCAGTGGCAGGGCCAGAGCATGTCGATGGCGATACCCAACGAAATATCTGCCTCAGCGCCGTTCTCAGTGTCATGGATTATGGTCTTGACCGTCGTGAGCCAGAATTCTTCGTGTTCCTTGAAACGTACCGGGCAGCTGCTGCGGTAAGCGCAGTCGTACTCGTCACCGCCCAGTAGCAGCCACCCGTACTCTGCCGTCGGGTCGTCTTGCGGCTGTGGCCAATGAATCGTACTGCGGATTTTCTCAGCCACCCTCTGCACTTGCCACTCCTTCAAGGGCGAGCGCGCTCCCAGGCAAGCCAGCATTTGGGATGCCGGCACGGTGCCTATGATCAGATCCACCGACGTACTGGGACAACCAGCGATCCAAGCGGAGAGCGCGGCGCAGGCATTTTGCCACACTGTTTCGGCGGGGTGTCGCTGACCTGGAGAACGGGTGCCCCGACCCTTCGTCGTCTCTCCCGTACCGATGGCTGCGATGATGTTGTCCACCCATCGCTCCGCCTTGTGATGGCACAACTCAAGACTGGAAATCATTCCTCGAATGTTCGATACGTTTGAGGCGATCGGGCCAATTTGATCCTCCATCCGATCGATGGCCAGGATTTCCTGATCCTGGGTCAGTGCGCAGTTACGCCAACAGGGTCGGAGAGATTCTGTCATCGGTTCCGTCTCGTTCGTGTGTGTGCGGCCTGACGGCTCGGCGCGTGAGGTGCAGGTAGCCCTCAAAGGTCTACCACATTCGAACGATGCTGGGGAACCTCCGGCTGCACAACCCTCTCTGTTGTCCTCTTCCACACAACGCCGCGCAAACCGATGTGTCTGGTCCAAGAGGCGGCAGCTCGATCGCATACGCGATCTCGACTCACCTCCGCGTCGAGTCCTTGGCGGGGTACTGAGTCCACGCTGAGAGCGACTCGGGTTATCTGGAGTCGCTTTTCTCGTCTCGTTGGTTGAGCGTGTCAGTAGCGTGTTGGTAGAGACCTACTGCTTCTCGGTCAGTTCGCCGCAGTGCCAGCGATGGAGCTACACATCACCTCTCACTCACCCGCAGCTCTCGACCGCACTCTCCCTCTAAGATCGGATGCTTGTTCAGAGTGAGTCGGCGCCATTCTCGAAGGCGGGCTCCGGGTAAACGAGTCCGGCGACAAAGCCGGCGACCATCAGGTCAACCAGCCCTACTAGCAGGTCGGCGAATACCATCCCCAGCGACGCGAAGCCCAGCACTGCGTTCGGCAGCGCGGGGACAACAATACCAGCCAGCCAGACCGTCACCGCCGCCAAGACAGCCGTCAACTGTAGCGTGCCGAACCGCGGGCGCATGACGGCGTACAACCAGGCCACCACGAGACCATAAACAGTCCAGATCGCCCAGAGCTGCGCAACAGTTCCGAGACTCGGGGCGATATTCAGTTCAGCCATCGATTCGCTCGAGGCAGCCCTCAGGATCAGGCCATGACCGAGCCAGTTGACGATGTTGTAACAAACACCGGCGGCCAGCCCGGCGAGAAGCATCCTGCCAACGTTGATTCCGCGCATTTTGTCCGCCTCCTCCACTTTTCAGCACGAACATAGCTCCAAGCTCGAGGCGCCGCACCACACAGTGGGCGGCACCGTCTCCCGGAGCGAACCTTGGTGAGCAGCGCGGTGACATGGGATCTGTCGGCACGCTCGCGAACCTTGGTTCGCAGAGGGAGTTGCCGGGTCGTGAACCTACGCGTTGCAAGTGATTGTAAATCAACAGCTTACAACGTTACTGCGTCGTACGGCATCGCGAAACGCTGCCAAAACGGCATCGAGTGGAAGCTTCCAGCGATCGATTGTTTGCTTCGCGCGTTCGATTGCAGGCTCTGGATCGGCGATTGGATGCTTCAACTCAACGTTTGGAAGCTCCCAATTCTGGAATTGCAGGCTTCCAAGTTCCGGTTGGATGTTTCCAGGTGCCGTCTGGAAGCTTCAAATCGGTGGTTGCGAGCATCAGATCGACAGCGTGAAGCTCACGAACGCCATATGGAAGCTCGCAATCTTGAAATTGCAGGCTTTCAGCTGACGACTTGCAGCTTCATATCGCAAGTTGAAAGCCTCCAATCGATCGCATCAACTCACCAATCGCTTGCGTCGAGCGCCCTTCCGGACCGCAGGTGCCTACACCGAACGTGTCGGGCCCGCGATCCGCCCGCTGAGCCTTCCCGCAACCGCGGCCGTTCTTCCCGGCGGCCGCGAAAGACGACTCTGCCAACGAGAGCGAGTCGACAACAACTACTCATAGCAAAGCATAGGA
>JBDGYW010000759.1:0-3649 GCA_039588935.1 Gemmatimonadota bacterium
TTGCCCCCGGCGGCGTCCATGGTGAAGACGTCCCACTTGAAGTTCATGTTGGCGTCCCGCTCGTACACCCAGCCTTTCTTGCTCCGGCAGAACATGATCGTCTTCCCGTCCGGCGAAAACCGCGGGAACCAGTCCACGTGCTCCCCCTTGGTCAGCGCCGTCTTCTCCGACCCGTCAGCGTTCATGATGAAAATGTCGTGGTTGCCAATCCGCGAGCTGGACCAGACAACCTTCCCCTTGACCTTCTCCCCCACCTTGGCCATCTTGGCCTTGTCGTCATCATCGACGTCCTGCCCGCTCCCCGAAGACGGCTTGCCCCCCATCGCCGCACAACCTCCCAGGAACAACGCCATCACGCAGCAAAGCACCTTCATGCCCTTATCCTCCGTGAAAACAACGTTTGAACCCCTCACGAACCCCAATCGGCCTGTACCCCAGATCCCTCTCCGCCTCCGTCCGGTCCAGATTGGCATCCTGCGTAACCCCCGCCACCGCATTCCAGGTCAGAGGCGGGTTCTTCATGACCATCTCCAGCACCAAAGCCGCTGCCTTGCAGAAAGCCGCCGGAACCGGAAAGATGATCTTCCTTTTTCCACTATATTTGAGCATCAACCGCGCCAGTTCCCCGATGCTGATCTCCTCCCCGCCACAGAAATTGTAGATCTTGTCGTAAGCCTTCTCACACCCCGCCAGCGCAACCAGCCCGCCCACCAGGTCATCCACATACACCGGATTCTTCAAAGCCGCCCCGTTCCCGATAAACGGCACCACCACCGGAAACTTTTTCAGGTAATCCCAGAAAAGATCCAACTCCAACCCCCCGTCCTCCCCGTAACAAAGCGTGGGCCGCACGATAGTGTACTTCATCGACTTGTACTGCTTGACCCACCTCTCACACTCCCGCTTCGACCGCGAATAAGCGGTAGTCTCCGGATAAACCACCGAAGCCGACGAGACATAAATGAAATGCTTCACCCCGGCCTCGCCGGCCCCCTTGAGCATGTTCCGGGTCCCCTGGATGTTCACCGAAGCGAAAACCATAGGATCCCGCGCCAATATCACCGCCGCCAGATGATAGACGGTTTCCACCCCGTCAAACGCCCCCACCAGCGAGTCATAATCGGTGATATCCCCCTCGAAAACCTGGCAATTCATCCCCTCCAACCGCGAAACCATAGGATCATCCGGCAACACCAACGCCCGCACCTTATGCCCCTCGGCCACCAGCCCTTTAACCAGCCGGGAACCCATATTTCCCGCAGCTCCAGACACCAGAATCATGGGCAAAACTGTACCGAAATTGGGAGTTGGGAGCAAGTGGTACTCATTTCGCGCTAGTCGCTGTATAATATGAATACAACAAGATAATCACCTTGGATCCCGGGGAGCCAATGAGCCGTTGTCTGCGAACTCTCTGTGTCTATCTAACCTCAATAATACTGCTCTTCTCGGGGTGCGCCGAGCCCGAACAGTATTGTTTTTGGTGGCGACCAGTCGGAGACATGGAGGCACAACCCGAGAATGCGCCGGCGACCGGCGTTCTGGAAGCCGAAATATCCATCTGGGTTCTCGAGGTATGCGATGATGAAGAGACATCCCCCGTTCAAGGCGTAATGGTCGAACTTTTCTCCTCCCGAAATCAAGGCGGCAACATTATTGACTTCATCCAGCAACCCGAGAGCCCCACAGACAGCGACGGAATTGCAGTTGCCCACCTCGGCACATCTACCCCCGGCGATATTGCGCTCACGGCAACCGCCAATGGCGCCCCCCTTTGCGAAATATGGAGCGAAGAAGTATGCATCCCCCTGGAGAGACAGATCGTGTTCTACATCGATTGTGGTGGAGCACCGCACATCGATTGCGATGGAGCATGCGTCGACCCCACTACCGATCCCGACCACTGTGGCGCCTGCAACAACGCCTGCGAGCTGGAAAATGCTTCTTCTGAATGTGTAGACAGCATCTGCCTGGTAAGTGAATGTGATACTGACTGGGGAAACTGCGACGACGACGATTCGAACGGCTGCGAATCCAATTTGCTGTACGACCCGAACAACTGCGGCTCTTGCGGCATTGTTTGCACTCCCCCAGAACTATGTAGTTCCGGCTCATGCCTGGTTAATGGATGCGATCCCGGAGCCCCCGAACTGTGCGACGGATACGACAACGACTGCGACGGCGAAACCGATGAGGATCCGAGTGCCTGCGATGACGGCAACGACTGCACCGATGACGTCTGCGAGCGGGGAATTGGGTGTGTCAATATACTCATGACAGGGATTGCCTGCGACGACAATGACAACTGCACCGAGAACGATGCATGCACCGACCAGGGCGTGTGCACTGGTGACCGGATAGACGAGGACGGCGACGGGCACAGCCCACCGCCCTGCGGTGACGACTGCGACGACTCTAATTCGCACATTAACCCATCCATAAATGAAATGGGTTACCCTGATGGTCAGATATGCACCGACGGCTTCGACAACGATTGTGACGGGCTTACCGACGGACAAGATCCCGGCTGCTGCGCTTGTGCTTCCGACGATTATTGTATTGACGGAGATGCATGTAATGGAGTGGAGTGGTGTCAGAATTGCATATGCCTGCCTGGCACACCGGTTGACTGCGACGACTGGTCGGATTGCACCGTCGACACCTGCATTTCTTCCGACGGAAGTTGCTCCAACACACCTCTTCCAGACGGCACCGCCTGCGACGACGGGGACTCGTGCACCATTGACGATTTCTGCACCGACGGTGCGTGTTGGCCGGGAGATCCGCTGGATTCCGACGAGGATGGGTATCCGGACGAGCAGTGCGGCGGTAGCGACTGTGATGACGGTGATCCCGCCATAAATCCCGGTGTGACTGAGGGGCCGGCGGGTAGCCCCATGTGTTCGGATGGCGTCGACAACGACTGCGACACCAACACCGACGATTCAGATACCGGCTGCATGTAGTGAACCGCTCTTTAGGGGGTGTCGTTCACGGCTTCTCGATGTTTTCTTCTGAACTCTTCCCGCTCCCGCCGTTCCTCTTCCTCTTTCTCTTGTTTTTCCCTTCGTTCTTCTTCCTCCTGCCTTAGCTCTTCGATCTGGGCGGCATGGATGACCACGTTCTGGCCGTCCGAGTTCCGCAGCCATTGGCTGCCGATGTAGACGTAGACGGCCTTCTTGCCGCAGCCGCAGACGCCCTTGACGGACCACTTGCCCAGGGGCTCGATCGACAGGCTCTCCACGGGGCAGTCCATCTCGAACGCGGCCCGGGCCCGGAGTTCAGGCAGAATTGACCCGCCGCCGCAGAAGCAGGACGGCAGGGCCATGAATGCGACGAGGATCACATAGAATCTCATGAGGTTCCCTCCTTGCTCGTTCCGGCTGGTATTGGAAGCAAGAACCGATCCGCCGGGCGCGGGGAGGCTTTTGGGTACGAAATCAAAGAGGAAATATTTTTACTGCTGGTTCCCTTGTGGAAGGAGATTCCGTTTTGGAATTCTATTCCTCGGGATCCATGAAGATCAGCGGCATGGTTCCTGTTTTTCTTTGCTATTGGAATCGTCGCGGGTATTATCGCCGTGGACCGAGGGGGTCTGCAAGTGCGGAAATCGACATGGATATTCTTGCTGGCGGTCGTTCTGCTCCAT
>JBDGYW010000760.1:0-3962 GCA_039588935.1 Gemmatimonadota bacterium
CATGCGGATTGTCAGAGCCGCCTCAATCGCGATGTTCGCGTAGGTGCGTTGGCCACCGGGTTTGCCGCTGGGCAGGGCCCGCCAGGAGTTGATGGCGTCGTCGGAAAGCCAGACGGTGAGGTCGCCTCGTCTGCGTAGGCCCGCCTCGTACTCAGGCCAATTGCGAATCCGGTATGGAGATTTCGTGTACTGGTACTGACTCCGTTTCGGATACTTCATCGGTGGCGACTCCGGATCGGGGCTTCACCACCATGATGCGCCGAAATCCGCAGCCATGCACCAACGCCCCACTGACCGAGCGACCGATGTCAAGATGCCCGTCACACCCAACTCATATGTGCCCGACGAGGACCGCTCGAGTCGTAGGGCAGTGAGGGGCGACAGACGGCGTGCCAGACGCGAGGTGAACGAGCTGGTTGCGTCATTTCAGCGAGGCGATGCAACAGTGGCCGAATCTGTCACCGTTCGGCGGCTCTTTGACAACTACGTGGAAGAAGTGACACCGGGAAAGAGCGAGCGGAAGCAGCAGCACGACCGCGCATGTGCCAAGATGTTCAAGACGTGCTTCGGGCCCTCACCAGACCGCCACCCAGGGAGGCATTTCGACGCCGTGACAGGCGTATTCTTCCGTACGTGTCCGTCTACATTCCCCAAAAGGCCGTCAACTTTGCGACAGTTTGTGTGACCGTACGATGATGGTCGGCGTGTTTTCGATCCCGCGACCATCCTTGTCGCTCGAACTAAAGATAGGGGAAACCTGCTCGTCAGAAACCCACAGATTGGTCTCTTCCAACAGAGAATTCCACACGTCGGTCAACCTGCTGCCTGCCTGTAAGTCGGTCGGACCGAACCGACATTGGTCGGGGACGCCATACCCTTGCTCTTGAGATTTACGGCGTGAGCATTGGCTCAGGTTGATCTGTTTGACCTTCGTGACAATTCCCGCTTCCACGCGCTGCTGGAGGAGTGGGAGGATGATGTGGAGCTTTTGCGTGATACCCAAAGCTGCGGTATCTGGCGGGGTCTTCCTTGCCATGTCGGGCGCATCCTGGGCACAGGTGAGATTTGCCGGATACAAGCGGATGCAGACCGGAAGAGAGTGCGGCGGGTGGCTTGAAGTCAATCCTGGGAGTTTTCATGGAAGTGCGGCTTGCTTGCCATGGCCGATTATTCCCTGCATGTTTTCGATAAACCGTGGCAAACCACACCGTGGCCGCGCGATGTGAGCCACAGAGGCAGCTCAAGGTGTTTGAACCCGATCCGAGGTTCGCCGATGGTCTGCAAAGCCTACCGCACAGACCCCCGTACTCCTTTTTGGCGCCCACTTCTTCTTCTGGCATTGCCTGCGTTCGGAGCACTTGCTGTATTCGCGTGCGGTGAGGTCAAAACCACGGTGCCCACTACTGTACCAGTAGCCTCCGTGTTGGTCTCAGCCACCAGAGACACTCTTTTTCCAGTCGGAGATACTACACAACTCTCGGCGGTTGCGCGGGATAGGGATGGTCACACTCTTGACGGAAAGACCTTTGCGTGGTCGTCGTCCGATGCGAACGTCGCAGCTGTCAGTGCGTCAGGATTGGTGACAGCAGTGGCGGAGGGATCAGCTTCAATTACGGCAACAACTGATGGTGTGTCGGGCTCAGCGACGGTCACGGTCGCCTCATGTGAGCAGGTGTCGATATGCGAGAGAACGATGGCTGGACCTCTCGAGGCAATCAGTACTAGGACAAACGGGAACGTGCTGACTATTGCCACGATTGCTGGGGAGGAGGCCTTGGCTCTTGAGTGGATCCCGAAAGGAGACTCCGTCGGCCTCATCATAACTCTGCCTGAGAGTACTCCACTTGATACCATGGGCTTTGAGGGAGGGGTACCCACGCTCGAGACAGCCAACCTTGTCGCGGCTATGATCTTGGGATTGAATAGTCCAGACGCGAGCAATGAAACGCCTGATGCACGCAAATTGTCTCCTTCGTCAGGCTCTCTTGCCGCTCTCGACCCAGGCCACAATCATACAGGCTGTGACGGTCCGAACTGGTTTCGCGAGCGGTGGGGGTCTTGCAGTGAGCACGGCCACTGTTGCGACACGCACGACGTCTGTATCGACGCGCGATGTGAAGGTCCTACCGGCAATCTTCTGTATTGTCTGGCAGCTCCAGTTCTGTGCACTCCCAACTGCTGGTTATGTCACATTAGCGTTATTGCATGTTACCAAACAACTGTTTCGGGCGACGGCAGGGCGCGCTGCTGCGCGGACGGCGATGACGATGATTGTGGCAAAACTCAGCAGTGTATTATCTCAGGAGGGGATCTGCCGGGGGATGAGCCCGTGGTATCGGGGGATCTATGCGAGTGTGCTGCAGCCGGGGAATGCCCCGCCGATTGTGTTGGGAACGATCAATGCACCCTTGCTGACAGTTGCCCCGGCCTAACCTCCAATCCTTGCGAAGATGAACCTCCCGAAGACACCCCCGGCAACTCAAACGGCGACGTTCACATACGTACTCCCGACGGGCTGCACTACGATTTCCAGGGGGCAGGGGAATACATCCTAACGTCCTCTTCAGATGGAGAGGTCATCGTGCAGGCGCGCCAGGAGCCGTGGCGGGGTTCCCGATATGTATCCGTCAACACGGCGGTGGCGATGCATGTGTCAGGAGACCGCGTAGGGGTATACCTGGGTCGTTCGCCCGATCTCTACGTCAATGGCGTGCCAACGTCCATGGGGGACAGTACGCTCTATCTCCCAAATGGCGGTAGGGTTTATAGGCTGGTTGGCTCGTTCGGGGCGAAATACCTGGTTCTGTGGCCGAACGGGTTTTTGACGAGCGCCAAACTGAGGGGCTCGTACATGGACATAGGCATATCGAAGCCGCCGGAGCTGGAGTCGACATTCACAGGCATCCTGGGGAACATGAACGGAATTGCGAACGACGATGCGTTCCTGCGCGACGGCACACCTCTCCCTACGCAGCTTCCCTTCCATACGCTCTACGGCGAATTCGACAATGGTTGGCGCATCAGCCAGGATGAGTCGCTGTTCGATTATGAGTCGGGCAATAGCACGGCAACATTCACACGACTCGACTTCCCGTTTGGCTCGTTCACTGTCGATGATCTCGATCCGGCTGATTACGAAGCGGCAAGGCAGATCTGTGAGGCCGCGGGGATAACCGATGAGAACCTGCTTCGAGACTGCATTCTCGATGTCGCGTTGACAGGCGATACGGACTTCACGGAGAGTGGTGTGGACGCGGTCCCGCCAGAGCTTGTCCTCGATGTAACACCCGCTGTCCCTCTCAACATGGGCGACAACGTGGCGGGGATTATTTCAGCTGCGGGTGAGGTGGATGTGTATGTGTTCGATGGGACAGCTGGTGATGTGGTGTCGATTGCACTGGGTCAGTCGTCCGGCTTCTCCTCGTTCGTTCCGGTTAGAGCGACGCTGTTAACGCCGTCAGACCAGCTGGTAAACAGTTGGAACGCGAACGGTAGAGCGGAGTTCATTCTCGCCGAGACGGGCACGCATATGGTGCAGGTGTATGCGTCGGACTATGTCCGTACGGGCAACTACGGTGTCAGTGTGGAAGGAGTGTCGCCGGTCAGTCTGGACGCCGTGACGTTGAATTTGGGCGACGGAGTGACCATCTCGGCTGCGGCTGAGATCGACGCATACGTCTTCGACGGAACGGTTGGGGATGTCATGTCAGTTGCACTGGGTCAGTCGTCCGGCTTCTCCTCGTTCGTTCCCGCACAAGCGAGGGTGTTTGCTGCATCGGGTGAGGCAGTCCACACCTGGAATGCAAACGGTCGGTACGACTTCACTCTGGCAGAGACGGGTAGCTACGTGGTGCAGGTGTATGCGTCGGACTATGTCCGTACGGGCAACTACGGTGTCAGTGTGGAAGGAGTGTCGCCGGTCAGTCTGGACGCCGTGACGTTGAATTTGGGCGACGGAGTGA
>JBDGYW010000761.1:0-3643 GCA_039588935.1 Gemmatimonadota bacterium
AAGCGTGTCGACGAGAGCCGGTTCCGGCTGACAGAGCCACAACACACGTATGCCTTCTGCAACAACCGGCACGCTCACGCAAACGCGCAGAACAGTCTCAAGTCCGACAGACTGCTAGGCTGTAAATATCACTGCGCCCGTCCACGTCCTGCTCTCCAGCCCCTTGCTCCGGACTCATGTAGGCGGGCGTACCAACCGCAAACCCTGTCTGCGTCAACCGCTCGTCGCTCACTTCGGTTAGTGCCCGCGCGATGCCGAAGTCACTGACCACGGCATGGCCTGCTTCAAACAAGATGTTCTCAGGCTTGATATCCCGATGGACGAAGCCAAGGCCATGGGCGTGGCCCAGGGCGTCCGCTATCTCGTTGATTATCTCAAGGGCCTCCTCAATAGGAAGCTGCTTCTCCCTGTTCAGACGATCCCTTAGGGTGCCGCCCTCTACACACGGCATCACGTAGTAGAGGAAGCCAGCGGCCTCGCCTGAATCGTGCAGCGGTAGGATGTGTGGGTGAGTAAGATTGGCGGCGATCTCGATCTCGCGAAGAAACCGTTCTGGGCCAAGCGCAGAAGCCAACTCAGGCCGCAGAACCTTGACCGCAACTTTGCGATGATGCTTGATATCCTCGGCGAGATACACCGTCGCCATGCCTCCGGAACCCAACTCGCGGACAATTGCGTAGCGGTCTGACAGGGCTGTCTTCAGGCGGTTCAGAGCAACATCGGTCATCTGGGTTGGCTCCGAAGGTCATGCTCGGCCACAAGAATACGGCTCAGTTCACCTGTTGGCCAGAGCCTGTCGGGAGTCCGATGCCCAGCCACTGTGCCCCTCCTGTGCCCCGGACCCCAAAACACCAGTGTCGCTCAGTGACACAAACGAGTGCGTGATGACGCCCGTTTCTGCGTCAGGAGTGTACGTTGGTGTACACCAGTACCACCGTATCGACGAGCTTTTAATCCGTAGGTCCAGGGTGGACGCTTACGGCTCGGCTACGCCGAGCCGCGTGCGCTTCGCGACGAACCCCAGCCCGGTCATGGGAACATCGAACATCCAACGTCCAACGGTACTGTTGAGCGTTGGATGTTCTTTCTACAAAACACACTCAAGGCACATCGCTCACTGCGCACCCGCTCGATTGGTGTTCCGAAACGTACGGAGGATTCCTAATCCTCGGTGCGCCTCGCAAGCTGGCGAAGCCTCCAACGGCACAAACGGCGCCAGCTGTGGGCTCGGCAAGTGGGCCGCTTTGGGGTGCCCCGTTAATCCTCGGCCAAGACCTCCCATGGGGCCACTTTGGCCGCCATCAGTGCCGGGCCCCAACATGCCAGCGTCGCAACCGCCACCATCGCGGATAGCGACCCCCACACAACAAACGGGTCGGTAGGCTCCACCCCGAAGAGGAGTGCGCCCATGAATCGGGTCAGCAACACCGCTCCCACCAATCCCACTCCGCATCCGAGAACAACTAGGGTCATCCCTCTCCTCAACACCAGCCCAACGACGCTTCTCGAATCCCCGCCCAAAGCCATGCGAATCCCGATATCTCTCCGGTGACGCCGGACGAACTGCGCCATCACACCGTAGATACCCAGAATCGCGAGGAGGAAGGAGACTGCGCCGAAGGAGCCCACCAAGACCGCAAGATATTGCGGCTCCCGGAGATTGGCCTGCAGGAGCTCTCTCCCCGACGCCATGCGGGACATCGCGGCTTGGATGTTCGCGTTGCGCACCGCCTCCCGAACCGTGGGAACGAGGCTCCGCGGATCCTGGCCCGGTTGTGCCCGGATCACGAGGGTCGAGGACCGGCTGGGAAACGCGTGGGCGTTGAGGAACATGACGCCCGGGTTTGATGCTTTCAGCCCCGAATACTTCACCTCCTCCATCACTCCGATGACGGTGACCCAGGTACAGCCAGCGCCGGTGCATCCTCCGCTCCTGAACCGGCGCCCTACTGCATCGACTGCGTTCCCATAGAACCGGAGAGCCCACGCTTCATCTACTAGGACCACGGCTTCGGAGGCGCCCGCCTCCGGATCGAACATTCGACCCGCCAGAAGGTGACTGCCCAGAGCGTCCAGATACTCCGGGGAAGCGAAAACCCAGGGAACAACGGGTTGGGCCTCCCCCTCGCCAACCGGCTGATCCTCCAGAACGAAATTATTTGAAAGTGGAATCCTGGAGGGAGGGCGACCTCTCCCCACGCCTGCTTCCACCACCCCGGCTATCGCCTTCAAATCTACGAGGAGGGCCTTCCAGAAAGCGGTGAGTTGTTCGCTGGATGCGGCTTGATCCTCCGGGATTGCTACATCGAGCGCCAGTATCCGGTCCGCGTCAAATCCAGGATCGACCCCGGCCAGTTTCGCGAAGCTAATAAGGAGGAGGCCGGCACCGATTAGCATCGGCAACGATACGGCAAATTGGGTCGCGACCAAAAAATTCCGGGTGCGTCGGCTCCAGGAACCTGCAGTGTCTCGAGCTACTCCACACCGGAGATCCCTACCGAATTGAGAGTGGGATCCTCGGAGGGCTGGGAGGAGGCCAAACAGAGCGAGACTTCCTACGGTTGCCAGAGCGAAGAAGAGGGTCACCGGACCGGTCAGCCCCAACTCCCCCGTGCGCGGGAAGAAGGTTGATCCGGCGGTTGCAGCCAGGCTGATGCCGAACACGGCGACGACCAAGCCGGCTCCGGCGCCCAGCGTAACGAGGGTGGCACTTTCCGAAAGCAGGTGCAAGGTGAGAATGCGCTTCGACGCACCCAGGGCGGCACGCAATGCCAGCTCTCGCCTACGGTCCGACAGCCGGGCAAGGATTAGGCTGGTCCCGTTAGTACATACCATCAGGAAGACGAACAGGGCCGCACTGAGGAGAACCAGGAGGGACGGCCCCACGTCCCCCAACACGTATTCCTTCAGGCCCGTCAGAGACCAGGTCGATTCCTGATCCGGCCATGAGTCCTGCCACAGCGGAAAGATCCTCTCGTTGATGGCCTCGAGTTCGGTGGTGGCAGCAGCAGCGTGGGCATCGTCTGCCAGCCGTCCGAACACCGCCAGAAAGAAGGGGCCCCTACGTGTAGGAGGTTCCAGCTTGAGCGGCACCAGGACTTCGGCGTCTTCCAGGAGCGGACCCCAATCCCTGGGGAGGATCCCTACCACGGGAATGTCCACACCGTCCAAGCGGATAGAGCCACCGACTGCGGTCGGGTCACCCCCAAGTTCCCGATTCCAGAATCCCCAGCTAACGATAGCCGATGCCGGCGTCCCGGACAGCCCTTCCTCTTCGGTGAAGGTCCGCCCGTAGACTGGGCTCACTCCGAGAAGGGGGAGGAACCCGGGGGTGGCCGAGTGAACCAGCATCCGTTCAGTTTTTTCGTCGGACGCAAAGGTCGCACTGTGCCACTCCACGGCAGCGACACCCTCGAAAAGAGTCTGTTGCTCTTCGAGGGCCAAGTAATCGGCCGCCGAGAACCACAAATCGCGGCCCTGGACATGACTGGCGATACGAACCAGCTCTGAGGCCTCAGGATAGGGCAAGGGCCGAATCATCACGCCATGGACCAGGCTGAATACAGCCGTCGTTCCCCCGATCCCGAGAGCGAGAGTGCCGATCATCGTGAGGGTGAAGATGGGAGTACGCGCCAGGTTTCTA
>JBDGYW010000762.1:0-3637 GCA_039588935.1 Gemmatimonadota bacterium
CTCTTGACCTACTACGATTCGGGCAAGTCGCTGTCTATTGACGACCGCAGGAACTCGCGCTCGGTTTGTATGCTGGAGGATAACCTTCGTGAGTTATACCTGTACTGCACACAGACCCGCAGCCATGACCAGATATTGCAGCGTTTCGCCGACGACGATGAAGAGGTAGCAGAAGCGCTCAATGAACTCGTTCATGAAGGCCTGATGTTTCAGGAAGGCTGTAATTACCTCTCCCTCGCCGTAGCGCCGGATCGGCACGCTGCTGCAACGAGAATCCGTAGGCAGGCTTTCGCATGAAGCCTAAGTCGCACCTAGCACCTCCAACGCACAAACGCCAAACCGGAAAGATGGAAGCGGTTCGACAGCTTCCACGTGTGCTCCGAATGGTCTGGGAGGCATACCCTTTGGGGGTGATGGTGGTGACGGGTTTGGCGATCGTGGGCGGAGGACTTCCGGCCTTGGGACTCTACGCCAGCAAAGGCGTCATAGATGGTCTTACGACTTGGATAGCTGGGGATGCTGCGGCAGGGCGATCGTTGGTAATCTGGTTTCTCGGTTTGGCGTTGGTGGTCATGATTGGCCTGGCGGTCATAACTCAGCTGCGCGGATTCTTCGAACGCATGCTGCAACTTCGCCTGACCAATCGTATCCAACGAAAAATCATCGATCAGGCCTGTGCGCTCGACCTCTCGTTCTTTGAAAGCCCCGAGTTTTTTGATAAGCTCCAACGTGCTCGAAGGGAAGCCGGGGTGCGCCCGCTAGCGACGCTCCGCTCGACAGTTGGCATAGTCTCAGTTCTGACATCGCTATCGAGCTACATCATTGTCCTTGCGACCCTCGACTGGCGGCTCGCTCCGATGGTGTTGCTGGTGGCCGTGCCGGGCTTCCTCGTGGAGACCAGATACGGTCTCCTCGGCTACTACATCTTCCACCGGCGTACGCCTGAAGAGCGAATGCGTGGCTACCTGGAGGAGATCCTCACCTCGAACTATCACGCCAAGGAAATACGCCTCTTCGGCCTGGCGGAGTATCTGATCAAGAGATGGCGAAAGCTGTTCGAACGCTTCTACAAACAGGATCTGGACCACGCTCGAAGACGCATGTTTGCAGAGACAGCCGTGACATTGACTGAGACCACGGCGTGGGTTGGCTTCATAGTGTATTTGATCTATCGGACCGTAACCGATCCCGCTGTCACCATAGGGAGTTTCGTGATGTACAAGGGGGCTGTGGAGCGGAGCATCGGGGCCACCAGCTCAGCATACAATCAGGTCGCTGACCTCTACAACAACAGTCTCTATCTGCGCAACCTGTTCGATTTCCTCGAGCTACGACCGTCGATAACCGTGCCGCAGCAATGCGCCGCAATACCGACGCCGATGGATCGAGGAATCACGTTCGAACAGGTGAGTTTCGCCTACCCGAGAACGGAGCGGCAGGTCATCAAGAACGTGTCGTTTTCAATTCACCCCGGCGAACGTATAGCCATCGTGGGAGAGAACGGCGCAGGCAAAACTACCCTCATCAAACTTCTGTCCCGTCTATATGACTGCACCGACGGCCGGATACTGTTAGATGGCATCGATATCCGAAGCGTTGATCCCGCTGCATGGCAGAAACAGATCGGCGTCATCTTTCAGGATTACGCGCGCTACGATCTCACAGCACGAGAGAACGTAGGATTCGGCCAGATTGAGTCCGTGAACGACATCGAGAGGATCGATGGAGCCGCGAGACTCAGCGGCGCCTCAGACATGGTAGCTGAGTTCGAGAGGGGCTGGGAGAGCATGCTAGGCAAGCGATTTGACGGAGGCGTTGAGCTGTCAGGTGGAGAGTGGCAACGCATAGCCCTAGCACGTGCATTCCTCAGAAACGCCCAGATCTTGGTGCTCGACGAACCAACATCGTCCCTCGACGCGAAGCAAGAGCACGAGGTGTTCGTCAAGTTCAATGACCTTGCGAATGGGAAGACCACGATCCTCATCAGCCATCGGTTCTCGACAGTGCGGGCTGTGGATCGCATTCTCGTGGTCGAGCAGGGTAGGATTGTCGAGAACGGCAGTCATTACGAACTCATGCACAAAAATGGTCGCTATGCTGAGTTGTTCAACCTGCAAGCACAACACTACCAGCAACCACGTGGCTCGGACAACACTTCGATTTTGCGGTACCAAGAGACCTGATGACCAATGCGTCTAGAGAGGCAGATGAAAGATCCAACTCCCTGCCAACACTCGTTTCGCTTGCGCATACACATGTTCTCAAGGTCATGCCCCTCAAGGAGGTTTGAAATGGCCGGGTTCCTCAAGTTCATTTGCTTGACACATGGTCGTTCGCTGCTTCTGCTCAACGCCGGCCTACTTCTGGCGCTCCCTCACCTGCTGGTGACGATGCCGCGCGGAAGCGAGAGCAAGACGACGGGCATGCAGGGCCGTCGTGTGGCCACCTTGGAGTTGGACGCAACCTTCCAGGAACCGTTCGGTTACTTGGGCGGAATCAGGGAACTCAGCGATGGGAGGATTCTGGCAGCGGATCCGTTCAACCAGGTGGTGCTGCGCATCGATATGGACGCCGGTACGGCCGACACGCTAGGGCGTGAGGGAGCGGGGCCGCAGGAATACGACGGCCCAGACCAAGTCTTCCCGTTGCCAAACGACTCAACGCTGCTTGTAGATCTCGGGAATGGCCGATTCATCGTGATAGATCCGAACGGTGAATTCGTGGACTGGATTTCGATGCACACACCAAACCGATATGGACTCCTCCATCCGAGATATGTTGATGCTGTGGGCAACCTTTACACTGCGGCCGACGTCAGTCATATGAGCGGGCGCGCGGACACTACTGCGATACACCGAATCGACAGGACCACCTGGGTAGAAACGCCCGTGGCATTGTGTTGGCACACCCCGTTCGGCTCCTACATGGGACCGCAAGGTGATCGAAAGCGGGTCTTCTTTGTGGCGTACGACGATTGGGCGACAGCGCCTGACGGCCGAGTGGTGGTTGTTAGAGCACATGGGAATTCGGTGGATTGGTATCTCCCTGATGGACGGGTGATTGAAGGACCACCAAATGATATGGAGACATTTCCTGTACGGCGTCGCGATAGGGAGGCGGCCGTGGAACTCCACAACACCACCGTGATTTGGATGCGGTCGCGCCCGGACGGCGGCGGTGGAGCAATCAAAGAAACGATTCGGGGCTTCCCCAAAGAGAAGAGACACACGGTGGACGACTACGCTTGGCCGGACAGACTGCCAGTGTTTCGTATGGGAACCGTTATCTCGCCGAGGGGCAACGCATGGGTGAAGAGGTTGATGCCGGCGGGGGAACTAGGCCGATTCGAGGTTTTCGACGGAAGAGGGATACACGTGGGCTTCGTAGATCTTCCCGCCGGGTCGACGATCATAGGATTTGGTTCGGGGGCTGGAGTGGACGGTACCGCGTATGTGACCAGGTTCGATGACGTTGGGTGGGTCTGGCTCGAGCGGTATCGGATAGTGAGGCTTGATCGATGACCCGCATGCTATGCTGCCCGACCAGCAAATGAAGCTGTCGAAAGCTGGGGGGCCTGTTTGAACGTGCGTCCGGTGCGGTCACTGCTGCTAAATGCATCTAGAAGCTGGTTGGGAGT
>JBDGYW010000763.1:0-3633 GCA_039588935.1 Gemmatimonadota bacterium
TGTCATTCAGGCGTGGCAGGAATGGGAATCGATCGGTGAGGCGAAGTAGGCCGGTGCAATGTTTGCAGCCTAAGGGAGCGCAATAGTGACCGCACGACGCCGCGACCACGCCATCCAAGTGCAAGATGATGGGCTCCCCAAGCAATCGGCAGGGGAGTGGACCATTGAGAAGTACCGGCGCATGGGGTATTACGCCGACCTTTTCTCGACCGGAATGAAGAATCGGTGGGATACGCGTGTCTATGTCGATTTGTACGCAGGGGCAGGGTACACGGCTATTGAGGCAACCGGCGAGATCGTGCGTGGTTGCCTGCATTCCCGCGGGCACAATCGACCGGCGCGTGCTCACTTTCTGCTTTGTTGATCCTTATGACATTTCCATTCCCTTATCGACCGTGAACCGTACGCCTTCTCACTCGACGTTCCATACAGGGTGGTGTTCGACGCAAAGTCGGTGGGCACCGAGATGCTCGTCGGCCCCGTGGAGGTTTGGGAGGGAGTGAGAGCCGACGTTGACTGGGCGGCGTTGGGGCGTTGATACGCGCTGTTGTGTCGTTTCACGAACCTCGGCACCCTCGCCGCCACACGCTACCTCCGAAGCCGCCAATCTTGACGACTGCAGTCAACCGGCCAGCTGAGTCGATGCGCAGCGTCATCTCGCCTGAGCCACGTTCTCTTCCGCGCGGAACATCCACCCACCTGCCACGGATCGTCCGTCCGTTACCGACCAGTGATCCCATGAACACGTTGGTCCAGCTGCGCCCCTGGTCTGCCGATTGGCCCAACCAGCACACGCGGCCACCGATCTGCCTGATGAAGTACATCCCCCCATCGTCGGCACACCACGTCCCGGTCAGGTCGATGCGCTCCGTCGTGGACGCCTGCGATCTTTCTCCCACCTGACGGCCCCATATCAACGGCTTGCTGTCTGATGGAAGACCTCCCGCATCAGACGGGTGGTCGCCACTGCCAAGAGCATTACCAAGCTTCGAGTGGTCACGGTCGAGGCGTGCCAACGCAACGCGTACCCCCGCGGGCACCGGTCCTCGGCTCCGCTGACGGAACGCATAGAGATTGGCGAGAGCGACCACGAAATCCTCGGTGTTTAGAGCTGAGATCTGATTCCCTTGCGGTAATCTCCCATACGCGCCCAAGCCACGGTCACGGAGCACGTCGTCGGTACGGATCGCATAGTCATCTCCCTTCGAGCCGGCCGCACGCAGCTCAGGCAATCTGGTTGCCAGCCAGTCAAGCGCTGTGGTAACCTGGGAACTATGCTGTGCGTCTTGCGCCATACGCGCAGGCGTCCGCTGCTGGTACGCGAACATGTATTTGACCGCCACCGCATAAGCCGGCCCGTCCGCCGGTGACAGTTGCTCCGGCAAACTGTCGTAGGCTCGGACCGCCCGCTGGAACAGCTGTCCGTCGGTCAACCGCTGTGCCTCGAGGGGGCAGATCCAAGCGGCGGTGATCGCCGCGAATAGAATGTTCCCTCGAAGCAACCGTTCCCGCCTTCTTTGGGTGGTCATAATGTGCCTTTCCTTTCATTCTCTCTGTTTTTTCACAGCCCCAACACCACCGGACGCAGTGCCTGCTATGGAAACGGACGCGTTGGCTGTTGTCGATCATCCGCGATGTTGTCACCAAGGGGAGGTTTGGCCGTTACTGCCGCCTGACGCACATACACTGGCGCGTCGGCGGTGGTGATCTCGTGGTGCGTGACGATCGTGGCAATCATGAGTATGACTCCAAGCACGGTGAGCACGAGGCCCGGCGACGTACTCTTGAGGCTCAACTCCGCCGCGCCGCTCTTCAGCTCGACGTCGGACACCTCTTCTCGAAGCTTGCCGAGGATGAACGCGGCGCCCACCAACGCAAGGATCATCCCCGTCACGAAGCCCAGGTACCGCCTCCAGACACGTGACATGAGAAGCACGTTCGCCTGGTGATATCGCCGCTCCAGTGCGTTGCTCTCGAGGATCACCAGAGCACGGAGATCCGCGGCAAGCCTGTCTCCATCTCCGTGAGCTTCCACGACATCCGCTACATCGAGACGCGGGCTCTCCCTGATGCTCGCGTGGAGGAAAGCGAGTTGAAGGAGACTCGCAACGAAGAAGAACAACGTGAGACCCACCAACATCCGGATCATCAACGGCAGCAGGCGGCCTTGCCACTGCCGCGTCCTGCGCGCGTCATCGTTGCCGGGCGTCGATTCGATTCGCCCCCGACGTTCCTTGAGTACTTCCATGACCGCCTCCGTTGGCATTCTTGAACAGTGCCGGCGTCCTGGTGTCGCATCGCTCCCGTTCGCTCGGTGGGCGACCGACCGCCTTTCACCAGCCAGGCAAAGTGCCTATTCCTCTTGTCTACGTTCGCCAACCGGTGTCAAAAACGCGTCAAGTTTGGGGAGGGCCTGATTGCGAACGAGGAAACCGGATTTCAATTCCGCCCACGCCAGGAGCCGTTGCGGGCTCGTTTGCGGGAGTTAGCGGCAGTGCGTGTACGCAGTGGGTACCGACAGCTGCATACGTTCTTACGCCGTGAGAAGTGGATGGTGAATCACAAGCGTGTGTACCGGCTGTACGCCGACGAGGGATTGGCTCTAAAGCGACGCCGTCCGAAGCGGCATCGGAGTGCAGTCGCCCGGGTTAGCCGTCCGGTGCCCGAGGGACCGAATGAGTGGTGGGCGATGGACTTTATCCACGACACGCTGGCTGACGGGCGAAAGATCCGCGTATTGGCTGCAGTAGACATTTACAGCCGGGAGTGCGTTGCATTGGAAGCGGCGCGGACATTTCGCGGAACGAGTGTGGCGGAGGTTTTGGACGTGGTTCGTGTGGCTCGAGGTTTGCCGGAGTGCATCAGCGTGGACAACGGGACCGAGTTTACTTCGAAAGCGCTGGATCACTGGGCATATTGGAATGGCGTGAAACTCGACTTCAGTCGTCCTGGTACGCCAACTGACCACCCGTTCATCGAGGCCTTCAACGGGACCCTGAGACGAGAGTGTCTCTCGCAACACTGGTTTCTCAATCTTGCTGATGCCCAGAGCACCTTGAACAGCTGGAAGGACGATTACAACAACGTACGACCACACGGCAGTTTAGCCGATCAGCCACCGGCCCTCTTCCGGACAGGTGGTGCCTTCACCCTAGACCGGAGCCAGCCTCAAAACTCGCATATGCAATGGACCTAAATCGGGGGGCACAGCAAAACAAGAAACCATCCCAGTTTGTGTGGTCCTGGAAACAGGGGGCGGTCCCCGTTGATCCCAACAAATGTCCCATCTGCGTACCCTCATGCCCCGAAAACGCACTAGCGGATCAGGGGACGCGGTGTAGGTTGGGGCGAGTCGAACTCGGCAGTCCTGGCCTACCGGCGGGGACGGAGGAGACGGGTTACGCGCAGGGTGGTTAGGCGCCAACGATGGCAAAGCCAGCAAAGCGAGGCGAAGACATTCGACTAATGGTGTCGTCGGCGGCACAAGCTGTCGCAGTGGTTAGTGACTCTTTGCGCTTGGTCTTCGCACTCCGACGATCGCCTTGTTGGCAAACACAGTTTCACGCTGGCTTGCTTTTGTCACCCCTCCTGACGCTTCAGAAGAGGAAGGAAAGATGAGCATGGACGACCGTG
>JBDGYW010000764.1:0-3613 GCA_039588935.1 Gemmatimonadota bacterium
AGAGGGTCATCAAGAATCAGCGGCCGTATCGCATCATTGGTCTCCCCAGGGACATCGTGATAGTGAAATCGATCCAGGAACATTAGAATAAACACACGGAAATTCACATGCTGCTCCTTGTAACGCTTGTACTAATTGCCCAGGCCGGCGCGGTCGCTCGAATAGACAGTGCCATCGTCCACGGTATCGAAGCGGGGTCATACCCCGGCGCGGTAGTGGTGATTGGGACACGCGAAACGGTTCTTCACGCCAAAGGTTACGGACACTTCTCCTGGTCGGCCGAGAGCCGGGTGCCAGATGTGGATAGCACTGTCTGGGATCTAGCCTCGCTAACCAAAGTGGTTGCCACAACGCCAGCGATCATGCGACTCGTCGATCAGGGGAGTCTGGACCTGGGCAGCCCCGTGCAATCCTACGTCCCGGAGTTCAGCGGTGAGGGAAAAGAGGAGGTAACATTACGGCATTTGCTCGAACACAGATCCGGCCTCCGTGCATTCTTGCCGCTGAACGACCGCGCTCAAACGAGAGAAGAGGCCAAACGCCTGGTGCTGACCGAACCGCTCAGGTGGCGCCCGGGATCGCGCGTGGAATACAGCGATCTGAATGCCATGTTGCTCGGATGGATCGTCGAGAGCGTTTCCGGTATGTCGCTTGCCGATTTCTCGGAGACGCAGATTTTCGCCGAGCTTGGAATGACACAGACCAGGTTCCGTCCGCCTCGGGGCATTCGGGCGCGCATAGCGCCCGTGGGGCTATGGCACGGTCATGTCATTGCAGGGGAACTCCACGATCAGAACGCTGTCCGTTTGGGAGGCGTGTCCGGCCATGCCGGTCTTTACAGCACAGGATCAGATCTCGTGCGGTATGCGCAGCTCTATCTGTCGGATGGTCGCGACGCCGAGGGGGAGGAACACTTCCGAGCGCAGACAGTGCGGTTGTTTATCGAGCGCGGGCCAGACAATCGGGCGTTGGGCTGGGAGGTTCGGGACACAACAGATGAAGCAAATACGGGGCGCCTGTTGTCGAAATCGTCCTTCGGTCACGGTGGGTACACTGGTACCTCTATCTGGATTGATCCAGAGCGAGACCTGTTTGTGATCATTTTGACGAACCGCGTGTTTGCTCCGAGGACCGGAAGGTCAATCACCGTTCTCAAAGCAGTTCGAGCACGGGTGGCTGACGCCGCCGTGAGCCTTCGATCGGTAGCGTGCTCTTCTGTCTTCCTTGCGGCGAAGACCCGACGACGGTGTTGACCGAAGCCCGATCATTCCCCGTGTTGCTCAGCTTTGCCGACGTTTCGTGTGTTTGGGACCGGACGCGGCGGCGAGTATCCTTTCTTCTCCCAGTACAGATCTCTGCCAGCGTCGCATCTCGGTTACGGCTTCCAATTGACTGATCGCATCGGGTGCGGCACGAGCGACTGCCTGCAACGTTCCATTGGGGCACAGCAGGCCAGGCTCCATGTCGATCTCTTTAGCCTTGTCGTTCCGGAGTGCCTTGAGGCGTTCTAGTCTTTGGTCGTAATCGTGGTCAGCCTCGGGTCGTGTAACTCTCCGGGGTTTCGGCAGATCTTTCCCCGGTATCGCCAGCCCAGCTGCTATGGTTTCCAATAGTTCTGTGCCATAGCGTTTTACTGCGAATGTGGGGATCCTGGGCGCCCCTGCCAGCCGCTTCAGGTTCCTCGGAGCGACGCGTGCGAGGCTTAGTAATGCGGCATTCCCCAAGATTCGAAACGGGGCTCTGTCAAGTGAACTCGCCGTGGCTTCCCTCCAGACATATAGCTCGCGGAGAACTGCGAGAGCTCTGCGAGGGAGTGCCTTGGCTCCCTTGATGCGCAGGAAAGCGTTCTCATCGTCAACCGGTTGTGTCCAGCGCCGGTTCTCCAGATGTGTGAACTCTTCTTCAGCCCACTCGAGCCGGTTCATCTTTTTCAACCGGTCACGCAGAAGATTACGCAACGGGAGCAGGTACCGAGTATCGTCCGCCGCGTACGCAACCATCTCTTCGGGAAGCGGTCTTTGCGACCAGTCGGCACGCTGGAACTTCTTGTTCACGGCCACCTGAAAATACTTGTCCAGGAGCGCTCCAAGCCCAACAGATTTTTCTCCAGCCAGTTGGGCGGCGATCCGCGTGTCGAACACATTGCGCGCCGAAAAGCCATAGTCGCGATTGAGAATCCGCAGGTCGTAATCTGCATCATGAAATATCACTTCAAGGGCTGGGTCGGCGAGAAGGGACCCAATCGGACTGAGGTCGTCCACCGCAAGGGGATCCACGAGGGCCAGCTCCCTGTCGTTCCCCACCTGAACGAGATACACGCGGTCGACGTATCTGTGGAACGATGCTGCTTCCGTGTCGATCGCGATCCTGGTTCGACTGGCGAGCCTGACGGCAAGTTCCGACAAGGCCGCAGCATCCGCGACCATCTGCGGTGGGCTCACACTGGGTCTATGAGGCTTGGCCACAAATGAAACATCGCATGGAGCCGAGATATCGGAAAGCCGTCGCGGCATCACGGCTGGCTCGAAGCGGTTCTTTGCCCGTTGCCAGCAATGCAACACCTTGTCGAAGCAGCATCCATGCGATGTGGGAAAGATCGTAACATCTTGGGAATCAACCACTTGCGATTGCAGAGATAATAATAGTAACGCGTCAGAGTCTCGTCACTAACGTTACAGTGATATTGATGAAAGAACATGTCCGTTGCCTAGGTACTGCCGCATGGGCTACCGTTAACCCTGTCGTCAATAACCCAGGTGGAAGATGTGAGCCCTGTTCCTTCGGTCAGACTACTAGTATTTCCGGACGATTGTGACTCGTTTGGGCACGTCAATCAGGCGACATTCCTGCGTCTTTTCGAACGGGCCCGGTGGCAAGCAGTGGCAGATGGTCCTGGTATCGAGACTTTCGATCGTGAAGACGCGTGGCCAGCCGTCCGCAAGACAACGATAGAGTATTACGCGAGCGCCTTTCCAGGAGACATTCTCCGGTTCGACACTGATCTCACTCAACTCGGCCGGACCAGCTTCACAATTCATCAGAGGGCTAGTCGCGACTCAGACAACACAACGGTAGCTGAGGCCGACTACATATTCGTATGCGTCACGCGTGATGGCAAACCCACGCCTGTTCCGCAGGAGATCGCACGATTTCTGGGCGCGAGGCCCTCCGTGAGGCCCAGCGCGATCCAGCACCTCGCAGTCCGAGGTGTCGCAACGGGACTTGATGTGCTGGGCGATGGCGCCGCCGTGTTGTTTGTCCATGGCTTTCCTCTGGATCGCACGATGTGGCGGGAAATCGCCGGGACGTTGACGGGATGGCGGCGGATTGCGCCGGACCTTCGCGGCCTGGGGGCGAGTGACACCCCTTCAACTGGATACTCGATGGCGGAGTATGCGGACGACCTCGCCACTCTCCTGGATTTGCTCGAGATCGACGATGTGGTGGTTTGTGGGCTCTCGATGGGTGGATATGTGGCGTTCGAGTTCCTGCGACGGCATACCAAGAGGGTTCGCGGCCTGATACTGCTCAATACCCGAGCAGATCAGGACGCGGTCGATGCCAGGGCGAACCGGAATGAGATGATCGCTGCGGTCCGACGGGAGGGAGTTGG
>JBDGYW010000765.1:0-3612 GCA_039588935.1 Gemmatimonadota bacterium
AGAGCGGCCAGGAAGATGTACAGCTGGTTGTAGTGAATCCACTGCTTGGCGCTACCGACCCAGCCAAGTGAGAAGGCCGAGTACAGCTTCTTCCTGAAACCTTCGGCGCGGCTGCGCACAATCGCCAAATCGGGCACGAGGCCGACGAAGAAGAACACCGCACTCACCGTGAGGTATGTGCTTACCGCGAAAACGTCCCACACCAGCGGAGATCGGAAATTCACCCAGAGTTCCCGCTGGTTTGGATACGGAAACAGCCAATACGCGAACCAGGAACGGCCCAGGTGAATCAGCGGGAACAACCCGGCAGTCATAACCGCGAAAATCGTCATCGCCTCGGCGGAGCGGTTGAACCTGCTCCTGAACTTTGCTCTGAACAGGAACAGCACGGCCGAGATCAGCGTACCCGAGTGCGCGATACCCACCCAGAAGACAAAGTCCGTGATGTACACACCCCACCCGACCGGATGACGGATTCCTGCAACGCCCATCCCGAACAACATCTGATAGCCCCAGAGCCCCAAACCGACGACGAAGCACGTCGCCGACACGGCGAGAGCAATGAGGTATCCGAGGCTGGGTTTCCCCATCGCCGCGAGAACGTCAATCTCGAGCTTCTCGAAGTAGGCTCTCGGACTACTCATGCCCGGTGTCCCCGCGGTTGTCCCTGCGGATGTAGTAGACCGCGGGCTCCGTACCTAAACCTTCGAGAATGCGGTGAACGTTGTCGGAATGCGCCCACGCGTAAACGTCTGACCTCTCATCGAGCAGGTTTCCGAATACGATCGCACCTGAAGGACAGGATTGAGCGCACGCCGTGGTAAACTCACCATCGCGTACGAGCCTGTCCTCGTCCTTGGCGTGGTCCTTAGCCTCGCGGATGCGCTGCACACAGAATGTGCATTTTTCCATCACGCCCTTTGGTCGCACCGACACATCGGGGTTCACGAGCAGATCCAGAGGCTCTGGACGCTGGCCTGCGAACCAATTGAATCGGCGCGCCTTGTACGGACAGTTGTTCGCACAGTACCGCGTGCCCACGCAGCGGTTGTAGACCTGTGCGTTCAGCCCTTCTGGATTGTGATAGGTCGCGTACACCGGACAGACCGTCTCGCATGGTGCGTTACCGCACTGCTGGCACATCACCGGCATAAACTCGATCGGACGATCGCCGTCTAGGTATGGCTCAATGCGAATCCACGACATCTCGCGGCCCTTACGATGCTCCTCCGGTCCTGCGATCGAGATGTTGTTTTCCACGTAACAGGCGGCGACACACGCCGAGCATCCGGTGCACCTGTCGAGATCGATAGCCATAGCCCAGCGGTACGTCTCGTGTTCGGGCGTCGGATAGAGGCGTTGCGGTTCGTGGCCTGGCTCGTGTTCTTCGACTCCGGGAGGATGATGCACGTCGTTGGGCAAGATTCCCCTTCCCGATGCATCCATCGATCCCGCAAGAACCGTCATCACCGCCGCATCACGTACTCGACTCAACTCGACTCCGCCAATACACCGGATCGATTCGCCCGTATTGCCGTCGATCGGCAGTGCCGAGGTTGTTGCGTGCTCCATGCCGAGGGCGAGAGCCGCGAAGTCGAAAGCAGGGTGGACTCGCACTGGAAAGTGGTCCTCGCTTGCCAGGGCGCTGATTTGGACAACGTGGCCTTCTTCGACGTTCTGCATGCGAGCGTCATCCACCGAGATACTCAAGGCCCTACCGTAGCTCACGGCGGTGAGAGGGTCGGGGATCTCGTTCAGCAACGAGATACTCTGGCTGCGGCCGTCGAAGAAACGCACCGAAGGGGAGAAAACCAACACAGGCTGTTCGAGGCTGTCAGGTGTCCAGGAACTGGCCAGCCGGTCGGCTGTCGGAGTTGCTCGCAGCGTTGTGTTCACTGGACGGGCCCGCCTCTCCAAGACGGGTTGCGCTTCAATGTCAGCCCCAGCCGCCTGCCACTGCCTCGCTACATATGCGTCCCAGTTTCCTGACGCCTCCATCAGGTGGAGCAGTATGTCACCCTCCGCTACCGTGTCGAATAGCGGGGCGAAGGCCGGACGGACGGCGCTGGTGAGACCTCTGCGCGTTTCCACATCGCCCCAGGATTCCAGGCCGTGGGAAATCGGCAGCAGCAGATCGCAGGCCTCGGTCGGCGGATACCGAAAGTCGGTCAGGCCGACCGTGAGCGCGGCAGACCCGGCAACCGCCTGGAGGCCGGGGACCGGAGTAAGTGTGTGCAACCTGGACAGGAAACAGACTCCCACGTTTGCGCTTGCCAGGTCCACGACTCGATCTACGAGTTCTCCTGGAGTCCCAACCCGATCGTAGTTCTCGGCCTCGGCAAAGTCGACCAGGTTCCCGAGTGCACCGGCAGACTCTTGCAGCAGCCCTGCCAATAGTGCCACGGACAAACCACCGGAATGTGCTGTCGAGACGCCACCAGCGATCACTAGTGGGTGCTCGGCGGCATCCCACGCCGCGATGAGTCCGTCGATCTGTTCCCGTGTGATACCCGTACGCTCGTAGGCTTCGGCCACCGAGACGTCCGGTACAGCGTCGAGCACGCGAGCCGGCAATCGCGACCGCTGCCGAGTCGACTTGAGCAAACAGGCCAACAACCATTGTTCGGAACCGGGGTGCACCTGAATCCGGTGGCCGGCGTTTGTCCCGGTCATCGTCAACTGTGGCTCCAGGTGATACCACTCCATGTGGTGATCGATACCTTCGGCTATCTGCCGAGCGAACCTGACTGGGCTGACGAAACTCTCGAACAGGTCCGCCCCGACGGTAACCAGGAGATCGGCGTCCTCTACATGGTATGCGGGCAGTTCTCTGCGCCCGAAGAGAACGTCGTAAGCCTCGCGTAGGGCTCCGTAGTTGAACAGCTCCAGGTCAGGCAGCGTCTCCACGTTCGAGCTGGCCGCGAACTCGTCGACGAGTCGAGCGATAGTGCCTGTAGTTCTGCCGGACAGATATACATTGCGGCTATTGCCTCGTGATTCAGCCAAAGCACTGCTGATTCTATTGAGAACCGCATCCCAAGAAATCGCCTCCCAGCTACCATCCCCCGCGCGCGCCTGAGGTTCCCTGATTCTCTCGGGGTGGTAAAGCCGGTCGAGTGACGCCTGCCCGCGCATACAGAGCCCGCCCTGGCTGATCGGGTGGCCCGGGTCGCCCTCGAGTTTGACAGGATGTCCTTCACGACCCTTCACCAGGAGGCCACAGCCGGCGGGACATTCGGTGCAGGTCGTCTGGTGAACCACCCACATGTCGGCAGGATCTTGCTTCTTGGAACTCAGAAGATTTTCGAAGAGCCGTTCCTGTGCGTCCGCCAGGCTGCCCGATCCGGCCAGAGCCCCGGGGGTCACACCAAGGAACTTCACGAAATCTCTTCGCTTCATCCGATCTCCATCATCACTTGTGACATGTCCAACAGTCCGTTGGTGCGCCGTTTGCCCTGTGGCAGTTCACACACATTCCCATCTCAAATGAGCGCACCTGTCGCACGGGTAGCTGCACCGTCACGTCGCTGTGACAAACCGTGCACTCTATATCGGCTTTGATATGACGCGTGTGCGTGAAGTAAACGTGCCACGGCACGGAATGAACCTTCT
>JBDGYW010000766.1:0-3612 GCA_039588935.1 Gemmatimonadota bacterium
TGGAACCGCCCCTCCCCCCCTTCGCCAAACTCCATCTCGACAGAATCAGGGCACTCTTGCCGATCCATCCTTTCGATCCGAAGCTTGTCGAAGACGAGCGTAGCCTCAAAGCCCGACCCCAGCTGCATTCTGCGCCCGCTCGAACTATCGTTTGCGAACTCCAACAGGAGCTTTGTCTGTCTTCTTCCGAGGCGGCATCCAACCTCACGGGAGACAGCACGCAAGATGCTTTCCGACAACAACTTATCATACCGCCCGAGTGGTGCCCTAGCAACCTCCATTGCGCCGGAATCGCTACGAAAATCGAGCCCTGGGAGCGCCTGCAGCACAGCCGTCCAAGCCGCGTTTTCTCGTCCGGCGTGTTTGCCTACTTCCGCGAGTCGGCGATCGAGATCTGCTCCAAAACGCTGCCTTAGAAGTGGAAGCAGGTGGTGGCGAAGCCACGAGCGATCGTGCCGTGAATCTGAGTTTGCTGGGTCATCGAAAAGAGGCGGGCGTGCCTCCGGATCGGGAAATCTCTGCGAAAGCCAATCCTCCAACTCGGTTCTTTCAAACTGCAGGAGTGGTCGAGCGAGCCCATGGGGGCCTTTCAACGGGATTCCGGCGAGTCCAGCCATACCCGTCCCACGCAGGAATCGGTACAGTACCGTTTCAATTTGGTCGTCGAAATGGTGACCGGTCACCAAGTACGACGCGTTCACGGACTCTTGGATTGCTCTTAACGCCTCATATCGGGCTTGCCGGGCCAAGGTTTCCGTCGCCCTGGGACCCAACGCCAACTCTTCCAGGTAAAATGGAACACGGTAGCTTTGAGCCAGTCGTCGAACCTGCGGAGCAACCTCCGCAGCCTCAGACGAAATGCCGTGCACCACATGCGCCACTGCCAGACTCAACTCCAATTCTTCCTTGACGCAATACATCAGATCGAGCAGCGCTACCGAGTCCGGGCCTCCGCTGACGGCGATGAGAGCGAGTCCCGGAGGCTCAAACAGCCTGGTCGTAATCAGTTGGTCGAGGAGCTTCTGGTCGAGCCCGGCCGCCATATCGCGCTAGTCCGCTTGATCTCTGACCCTATTGCGCGCCTCGGATAGAAAGCCCGGTTTCAGATCGAGAAGGTTGGAGATCTTTCGCATCAGGTAACTTTCGTGTTTCGCCAACTCACCGTCCGCGTATACGACACGCCACATCACTTCGGCCAATACCATCTTCTGCCCCAAGTCATATCGATCGGCGATGAGTCTGGTGAACTGATACAGATCGACCGAGCGTTGCCTCTCCTGCTCTGCCAAAGCAACGACTTCCCCAACCATTTCTTCCGAAAGGTCGAAATGGTGTGCCATCGCGGCTTCGATGTGCTCGCGCTCGTCATCCGTGAATTCGTCATCGGCGTGCGCTAGTTCCAGTAGCAGAGCGCATGCAGCTACGGAAATGGGATCATGATCTGATCCTGCCACCGTAGCTTTCGGCCGCTCCGTCGTGTCTGGTTCGAGGTTCTTCGAGAAGAATGACTTGATTGAGGTCAACAATTCGGATCTCCGTTCTACTGATCGCCACTCGTGAACATCAGTGCGGCGATCTTCCATACGTCTTCATGTTTTAGAAGTGTGAACGCATCGATTCCATCCCACTCCGCCAACTCCCCATCACTATCGAGCTTTGCACCGTACCACACCCATGCCTGAGCGAGATCTCGATACACACGCACCTCGGCACTGACAATCCATGCCTCGAATGTCTCTTCGGATAGATAATCCCGAGGTGCATCCGCAATGAACTCGTCGATACTTGTACTCACAACCCGATCCACACTCTCTCCAGCAGCCTGCCAGACGGTGGTTATGTCCGCGCCGGACCAGAAATAGTCGGCAAGCGCTTCCCAATCATGGCTGTTGAAATCCCTATAGTAATGAGCAATGAGTTCGCGCACCTCACCATCTCCCCGAACGTCCTCAGTACCGACTCCCGTGCCCGGCCCACAAGCGGTGAGCACACCGCACAGCCACACAGCACGAAGCAATCTCATTGTGTTGTCCCACCAAGATTCCACTGTGCAATTGCGTCGAACGATTTGCGGCTGATATCGGGCACCATCGTTTTTTCGGCGGGGTAACCGACAGGTAAGACCAGATATGGCCTCTCGTTGGAAGGTCTCTGCAATATGCGCGACAAGAAACCCATGGGGTTTGGTGTGTACGTTAGCGTTGTCAGGCCCATGTTGTGAAGGGCGGCGATCAAAAGGCCGCACGCGATACCAACACTCTCGTTCACGTAATAGTGTGTCACCTTGCCTCCGTCAGCGGCGACACCGTGGACCTCCTTGAACACCACGATCAGAACCGGGGATTCCTCCAAGAACGGTTTTCGCCAATCAACGCCGAGCGGTGAGAGAGCCTTCAGCCAATGCTCAGGGAAGCGGCTCTCATAGTTCTCCCTTTCCTCGTGCTCCGCGGCTTCCCGCAACTCGCGTTTGGTTTCTGGATCGTCGACAATCACGAACCGCCACGGCTGTTGGTTGGCCCCGGACGGCGCCGATGCCGCCGTGCGAACCGCACTTTCGATACACTCCCTGGGTACAGGGCGGGACGACATGAACCGCACAGAACGGCGGCGACTCATCAGCTGCTGAAAGGCCACCGCGCGATCAACCATCTCATTCGGCGAACGCTCTTCGAAGGCCAACGGCACAAATTCGTGCTCATTATGATCCATTGTCGCTCCTGCTTTTCTCACCCGCCCTGGTCTCGAGGTCGACGCGCCACATATGCTACAAGTAGGGGCTCAACAGTCTCGCCACACCATCACGAAGCTGCACCGGCAGACTGCGACCATCGACTTGTGATTTGGTGACCTCACGAGCGAACTGGAGTTTCTCATCGACCAAACTTGCCATGCGTTCCGAGAGACCTTTGTCATAGCATTCGATGTTGAATTCGAAGTTGAGTCGCAAGCTTCTCGGATCCCAGTTGGCAGAGCCAACGAGGGTCCATGCTCCGTCTACCAACATCAGCTTTGTGTGATCGAATGGTGGTGCAGTCAGGAAGATACGGCAATCTCGTTGCAGCAACTGCCACAGGAGTGCGGTGGAAGCCCATTTCACCAATACCTGGTTGTTCACCTGTGGTAGCAAAATACGCACATCCACCCCTCTCATCGCGGCAATATTCAACGCACTTATCAATTCCCTGTCAGGAAGGAAATAGGGTGTAACCACCGTGATCTCCTTCTGAGCCGTCGCAAGCGCCCCGAGCATCGTGATGCGGGCCCTGTCAAAGTCATCGCCGGGACCATCTGAAATGCCCCTGGCGAGTACCGGCCCAACTTCGTTCAGCAGAGGAAACCAATCCTCGCCTTCGAGCAACTCCAAGGTGCTGAACGCCCAGTCCTCCGCAAAGACCTGCATCAAGTGCTCCACGACCGGGCCCTCGACCCTGAACTGGAGATCTTTCACCGGACGGTTGGGCCTCTCAGCCAGCACGTGTCCGTCTCTGATGTTCATACCACCGGTGTACCCCACCCCACCATCTACAACGAGGAGCTTGCGGTGGTTCCGTAGGTTGAGAAACGGAATCCTCCACGGGACCACAGTCTTCAGGAATCTGGCGTAGGTGATCC
>JBDGYW010000767.1:0-3610 GCA_039588935.1 Gemmatimonadota bacterium
CGGATAAGCCTCTCCCATCAGCCGCACCACTGCATCGGCCATATGAACCAGCGTCGGCTCCAGGCGGCCAAGCAGATACGCGTGACGAACTCCGCGGCGCAAAATCCGCCGTAACACATAACCGCGCCCATCGTTTGACGGGTAGACGCCATCGGCAAGCAGGAAGGCCACAGCGCGTGCATGATCGGCCAGCACTCGGAACCCTGCGTTTTCGGGACTCTTGTCGTATGACTTCCCAATGACTTCCTCACCACGCCTGATGATGTCCATGAACAGGTTGGTGTCGAAGTTCGATGGGACATCCTGTTTGACCGCTGCAATTCGTTCGGCGCCGGCGCCGGTGTCCACCGACGGAGCGGGGAGGGGCGTCCTGTTCCCGTCCTTAGCCTGGTCGTACTGCATGAACACCAGGTTCCAGATCTCGAGTAGGTGACCAGCTTCGTTCAAGTCGATGAACTCGTCGCGAGTAGGAACGTATGAAGGCCGCAACGCACCGGTCGCATCTCCTCCAGCCGTCAAACGCCGAATATCGACGAAGATCTCACTACATGGGCCACACGGCCCCGTGTCGGCCATCTGCCAAAAATTATCCTTGTCACCAAGACCGTAGATCCTGTCTTTGCTGATCCCCGTGACCTCGTGCCAGAGTTTCCGCGCTTCGTCGTCGGTGTGATGTACTGAGATGTAGAGCCGGTCGGGATCGATGCCGAGGTATTCCTCGCTCGTGACCCATTCCCACCCGTATTGGACTGCATCGCGCTTGAAGTAGTCGCCGAACGAGAAGTTGCCGAGCATCTCGAAGAATGTGTGATGTCGTGCGGTGTGGCCAACCTGCTCGAGGTCGTTGTGTTTCCCACCTGCGCGCACACATTTCTGGACTGTGACCGCGCGGTTGTATTCGCGCTTCTCCAGACCCTGAAATACTTGCTTGAACTGCACCATGCCTGCGTTGGTGAACAGCAAAGTGGGATCGGCGGCGGGCACGAGCGACGCAGACTCAACATGCGCGTGCCCCCGAGACTTGAAATACTCGATGAATGATTGGCGGACTTCTGATGTATTCATGGGCGAAAGGTAACTGTGCACTGAGGGAACGTTCTAGGGGTGGGGGCGCGCAACGCGCCACGGGCAGAGTGAGCTACACGCGAAGCATGCTGTTGCAGCCGAAGCGATGCCAGAAAGAGCGTCGCACGAAGCGAATAGGGGTTCGCGTACCAGCATGCGTAGGGGCACACTCTCAGCTAGGCAGCCCCATCCTCCGTCATCACTACATCCGCCCCCTCAAGCGGCAACCCTCTCACCCGTACGCCGGATTCAACGAACCTCGAATACCAGAGTTGGGTCGACAGGATCGCAACCATTGCCTGGTTTTCCCGGAACCCAGTAGCCCTTCCCGCAGTGCATCGCCTAACCAGGCCCGCCACACTGTCAGGATCAAAGACACCAGAACGAGCGAGTACCTCGGGACTGAGCCGTGCCTCAACGTAGGCTGGCTGCTCAGGTCCAAAGAACGCGGGGATGTCAGGTGCCCGGTAGGGTTGCTTTGGACGCTCATGCACGGAGGGTGGCACCAAGTCCGAAGCCCAGCGCCGCAGCACGTCTTTCTCTCGAAGCCCTCTGAGCTTGCTCCTTGTCGGCAGCGCCGCGGTGAACTCGAAAAGCCGGTGGTCCAGGAACGGGAAACGGCCTTCGATGCCATGCGCCATTCCCATTCTATCCCCTTGCGAGGCTAGGAGATACGGTGAGAGCAAGGTGGTCATCTCGAGGTATGCGGCTCGGTGAAGGGCGGACCAGCTATTGAACGCCGGCGGTAGGTTGTCCCGAAGGTCAGCGAGGGCATCATAGCTTGCTACCTCATTTTGCATATCCCCCGAGTAGAAGTCCTTGATCCGTGAGGTGAGGAAGAACCGCGGCAAGTGCGAGAACAACGGGTCGCTCGGTGTGCCTGCACTCAGAAAGAACTTCCTCCAGAACTCACCCGCCCGGTCTTTCCCACCGAGATATGGATACAGCCGGTCAAACAACCTCGGCCGCACTGCGGACTGAGGCTGGCGAAGACAGAACTCTCGAACCACCGTCTCTTTGAAGAGATCGTATCCCAAGAACACCTCATCAGAGCCTTCCCCGGTCAGCACAACCTTGATCCCGTTATCACGTGTGAGGCGGGACAGCAGGAACAGCGGCGCCGGCGCCGTGCGCACCAACGGAGTCTCTGTGTGATAGACCACATCAGGGAATGAATCGGCCACGAGCCCCGACGATATCAACTCCACAGCGTGTTGGCTCTTGACGTCGCGAGCAACGTCTTGCTGATACTTGCTTTCGTCCAACTCTGGATCTTCGAAACTCACCGAAAACGTTCTAAGCGTGTACGGTGACACCTCGCCGGCCAGGGCGCAGGTGATACTCGAGTCCAGCCCTCCGCTCAGATAACCGCCGACCGGTACATCCGCCCGCAGGCGCAGGTCAACGCCTGTTCGCATGATCTGATCGAGACTCCCGATAGCATCGGCTGGTTCATCGGAAGTTTCAGAGTATGCAAGGTCGTAGTAACGACCGATCTGCAGGTTGCCATCCCGATAGACGCCGAAACAACCAGGTTCGAGTGAACTGACACCCGCGAATGGTGTGCGTGGAGCACGTGCTGCCCAAAACGTGAAGATCTGATCGAGTCCCTGAAAGTCGGGAGTCGTAACCACCTCACCGCTCGCGAAGATCGCCTTCACCTCCGACGCAAGGTAGAGGTTCCGGGCACACTCAGCGTAAAAGAGGGGCCGGATACCGAACCGGTCGCGGGCAAAAAATACAGACTCCGTCCGCCGGTTGTAGATCATAAACGCAAACTGACCGTTCAGTCGCTCCAGCATGTCAGTGCCCCACTGCTCGTAGGCGTGAACAAGCACCTCTGTGTCGCAGTGCGTCCTGAACTCATGCCCGTGATCTTCTAGCTCTGATTGGAGTTCGACGTAGTTGTAAACCTCTCCGTTGTAGACGATGACAACTTGACCATCCTCGTTCGTGAGCGGCTGCGCCCCACCAATGAGGTCGATGATGCTGAGGCGAGTGTGAGCAAGCCCAACCCGTTTGCCGACATAGATCCCATAGCCGTCCGGGCCCCTATGACGTATGGCCGAAGCCATCCGAAGCAGCGACTCCGATTGAACGGAACGACCATCACCTCGTACTATGCCAGCAAATCCACACAATGGCCGGTTCTCCTGTTGTCGACGGATTCTGGGAAGACTGCGGAACAATCAACCTACAACGAGCTGCGCCCGCGCGCAGCAAGCGTGTTAGAGATGATGCACAGCGCGCCGGAGAATCCGGGAGCGCCTCCCGGAGGAGCGACACTCGTTATGAAGATGCCGTGCGGAGCGACCGAAGTCGCACGAAGGGATGTACCGGCGCGCTGAGTGAGTGATCTAAGATTCTACGGCCGCGAGCACCTCATCAACTATCTCGGTCACTTCGTACCCGCGAAACCCACGACGCCCAAGATATGCCAGCATCCGCCGCTTCTTCGTATCGGCCGGCAGGTCGCCGAGTTGAGCCGCCCGCTTTTCGGCGAGTGTGCGCGCACTCTCAGTAGGGTCTACTTCCTCAGCGTCGA
>JBDGYW010000768.1:0-3601 GCA_039588935.1 Gemmatimonadota bacterium
CCCAATGAGTGCTCAAAGGCCTCAGCCAAACCCGCAGCCTCGATCAACGAGCGAGCAAGAGCATCTGCGTCACGACCGCTCATGCCTGCCCGTACACCTTCTCGCGCCATCTTCTGTGCCCCATGTACTAACTTGTAGATGTCTCGCTGGCGTTCGTTTGCGCTCCGTCCGACAATGACAGTACGAGTTACATCTGCGCAGTATCCGTCTACCTGTGCGCCAAAGTCAAGGAGCAACCAATCGCCAGGACGAATTTCGCGCGGACTCGTCTCAGCGTGCGGCAGGGCGCTGCGTGGTCCGGAAGCCACAATTGTCGGAAATGGGTGCCACTCGCTGCCTCCAACACGGAGTTCCAACTCGAGCAAACCTGCAACTTCCAGTTCGGTCAGACCCACCCTAACCTGCTGCAACGCTCTGTCCAGCGCCTCGTTCGCCAGGCGAGCGGCATCTCCAATCGCACGGACCTCGTCAGGGTCCTTGATGACCCTCAGGCGTTCTACTAGCGATTCCGTGGGCCGGATGGCCTCGGCCCTATCTGAGTCCGCGAATGCCTCCGCCTTCTGCACAGAAACTGCGTGAGACTCAAACCCCAAATACTCGAGTCTATGGGATTCTCCGAGAACTTCCCATACCCGGCCCCACACGTCACCACCAACCACTTCGATCCTTACCGAGTCACCCACCTCCAAGGAAACCTGAGTCCGGTACCTCGGGTCGGTGACCATTACAGTCTCTCCCCGCATGACAACGAGGATTCCCGCAGATCCAGTGAAGCCCGTCAGGTATCGTATGTTCGGCAGGTGCGTGACAATCAGACCGTCCAGCCCCTCCGCATCTAGAATCGAGACCAGCTCGTCACGTCGGGCCAGGCATCGATCAACCGTCACAAGCCTCAAGATGGGCTCTGAGCGCATCGAAACCGAGCAAGTAGCTCTGCGCGCCGAAACCCGTAATGACTCCCACTGCCAGGTCGGCTATGAGCGATTTTCGCCTTGCTTCCTCTCGTGCGAAAATATTGCTCAGATGCACCTCAACGAACGGCACCCTCGTGGCAAGAAGCGCATCGCGGACAGAAAGCGAAGTATGAGTCAACGCAGCAGCGTTGACCAACGCACCGTCAGCGTTGTTTGCCAGTCCCTGGACCAGGTCCACGAACTCGCCCTCGTGATTAGTCTGGGCCCACGAAATCTCAACGCCTTCTGTTTCGGCGCGAGTGCGCAATGACTGTTCGATGTCGGCGAGCCGCACCGAGCCATAAAGGTGTCGCTCGCGATTCCCAAGAAGGTTGAGATTGGGACCGTTCAATACCGATATGCGCACCTAAGTCTTCAGGCCTTCGAGCCAATCCTTGAAGTTGTCGTCATCATCAGATGACTCATCGTCGCCATGAGACCCCTCGGCGTCCGGCGATGATGCGGATGCGTCCGTACCGTAGAATTCATCGTAGGTAACGCCGTCTTCATCTCCCGGCATGTCGATCGCATCGTCAGGGTCACCCGGTGACGGCGCAGTTGACCCAGCATCCGGCGCACCTCCGTCGAATACGGAAGCCAGGTTCACCTCATCAGCTGCAGGGACGGTGGGCTCACCCAGAGCATCCGGAGGATCTTCAGAAAACGCCTGCTCGAGCGGCGTTTGCTCGGGATCGGCGTCCGACTCAGGTGGAGCATCCAGCGCATCGTCAGAAGCAGCCGGCGCCTCTTCAGAGAATGTCTGCTCAGGCGGAGAACTTGGCTCGAGGTCGGCTTCCAGTTCAGGAGTGGTATCCAGCACGGCCTCGGAAGCATCGGGCGGCTCTTCAGAGAACGCCTGCTCCGGCGGACTTGGCTCGAGGTCGGCGCCCGCCTCAGGCGGCGTATCCAGCGCATCGTCAGAAGCATCTGGCGGGGGAGCACCGCCAGTCACCCATCCTCCTTGCGCGAAGAGCTGTTGCAGGTAGGACACGGCTGACTCGCCGCCCGTGGCGGCTACCGAGAATCTTGATTGCCGCGATTCCTGAAGCGCACTGCTCGCCTGTTCGTTCAGCTCGTCGAGCCGAACCTTGAGCCGCGGGTCGTCCCCGTGCTGCATGATGAGAACTTCATAGATCTCGCGTGCCTGGGCGAACAACCCCTGCTTCGCATACACCTCGGCCATCGTCTCCGTCACCACCGGTTCCGGCTCAGCGTGTTCGGCGGTCTCACCTCCTCCTGCTTCCTCAGGCATGATCAGTGGAAGAGGAACTTCGGCTACCGTCTCCGCCAGCTCTTCATCCACCAAACCAGCAGTTCCTGTACCCTCCTCTACCTCCTCTTGCCCCTCCTTCTCAGCCTCCACCACATCCTCTGCCCCATCCTCAAACACCTCTGCATCCTGGGTGGACCCTGCCACAAATGCATCTTGCTGCCGGAGGCTCTCGAGTTCCACCACATCGACCTCAGTAGTACGTGGAACATCATCGGGCAGGCTTCCGGTGACCTCGTCGGTCTCGCGGAGCGTGTCCTCCGCCGCAGCCTCGCTTGGCGACTCCACCCCTTCCTCGCCAACCACATCCGCGTCGAGCGTTGGCCTCAAGACCATCTCGTCTGCAACTCGCAACGCCTCGAGATCGACGGCGGCAACTTCCTTGGTGGGCGGAACCGATGCTCGCTGGGATGAATCATCCTTGCCGATTTGCTCGTCAGAGACCTCATCATCAGCCACTGATTCAGCATCGAGGTCAGCCGGCTCACGTTCGAAGTGCTCTATCTCGGCTTCCGTTACCTCCTTCGCTTCCTCGTCGGCAGAATCTGTCTCCGCCGACATATACTCTGCTGGTGGACTCGCATCTGCATCCTCAGTTTCCACTTCAAAGACCTCGATCTCGGCCGCGGTTTCCCCGAACACGGCGGCAGGCTCGGCATCGTACTGCACCTCGGATAACTGCGAAGTCACATCATCTGCCGGCGTCTCTAGCTCTAGGGGCGCAGTTTCCGCCGTCGCCTCAGCGCCGGCGCTCAAAGGCTCGTGTTGTCCCGACTCGTCAGCATCCACTGAGATCGCGCCCGCTTCCACCGGATCAAGTTCGATGGGCTCGATCTCCGCTATGCCCCCCTCATACACAGCCTCTGCTGCGTCGCCGTCACTCACGCCCACGGGCAGAGAAATTGCATCGGCATCCGCTGTTTCGATCTCCAAAGGCTCGATCAACGGGCCATGGCCTTCATGCGCATCGGTTGGTTCGGACTCACCCGGCGTATCTGCAAACAGCAGACTCGCGCCCGCCTCCGGCATCCTGAGGTCACTCGACTCGATTGCAGGGAGAGCCTCTTCCCCCCCGGTCTCGAGGCCAATCGGCTCGATTACAGCCGGAGCTTCGTCGTCAACGCCCTCGGGTGTGGCATCCATCGGGGGAGAATCGTCGAGCATCATTGGTGCTATTTCTAACGAGGACGCGTCCGCCGCGTCTTCCGGCACCGTTGGCTCGAGGCCTAGCGGCTCCGGCATAATCTCGGCAGCGTTCTCTGCGTTCGCCGCAGCGGGATCTTCAGCACCCAGCTCGAGTGCCATCTCCCTACTCTCCTGCCTTTCGACCTGTCTCGCCTCCGGTCCCAATCGCTCGAGGCACTCCAATGCCTCTTCG
>JBDGYW010000769.1:0-3597 GCA_039588935.1 Gemmatimonadota bacterium
CCTTTCTTCCTGGCCTGCGGGATCTATCGACCCCACGTGCCGTGGTATGTGCCGCAGAAGTACTTCGATATGTTCCCGCTCGAGTCAGTCCAGCTACCGAGGTACCTGGACGGCGATCTCGACGACGTGGGGGAAAGGGCCAGGGAAATAGCTGCGCGATCCGGCAACTATCACGGGCATGTTCTGGAAGCGGGCCAATGGAGGAATGCCGTTCAAGGCTACCTCGCTTCGATCGCCTATGCAGTCGCGATGCTGGGCACCCTTCTCGACGCCCTCGAAGCAAGCGCTTACGCCGAGAACACGATCGTTGTTGTTTGGTCTGACCACGGATGGCAATTGGGTGAAAAGGAGCATTGGCGGAAATTCGCGCTCTGGGACAACGTGGTCCGCGCGGTAATGATGATGAAGGTTCCTCCCGGAGTGCCTGGTCTTCCAGAGGGATCAACCAACGGAGCCCGTTGCGAACGTGTTGTGTCGTTGCTTGATCTGTATCCGACGCTGGTCGATCTTTGCGGTCTGACTGAACGCGAAGGTATGGAGGGGCACAACCTCGCACCACTTCTTCGCAATCCAGACAGTTCTTGGGATTTCCCAGCTATCACCACCTATGACTTCAATGAGTTCTCCATTCGCTCCGAAATCTGGCATTACATCCACTACATCGATGATTCCGAAGAGCTTTACGACTTGCGAGCCGATCCGGACGAGTGGCACAACCTAGCCCACGATCCGGCGCACAGGGAAACCAAGGAGCGCCTAGCGGCGATGATGCCCAGCAATCCGGCTCCGGTCGCGGAATCGGATTATCAGCTTGCACCACACCACATTCCTCCTCTGAGGAGCAAGAACGAGTACCTGAGATTGAAGAGGGAGAGAGACATTCGATGATTCAGCGCAGCCACTAGCTGCGTCCTCGGTACCGAATTCAACAGCTATGAATGCACCTGCGTACGGGAGACGGCCAGAGTTCGGCGACCTGTGACTCGAGGGTCACGACTCGTTCTTCGATAGTCTGCGGAGCGAACGGAGGGCGCGCGAAGGGAACGCACCGGACATTCATCACTGCAACCCGTTACAGGGCCACTGTGACGGGAAGTCGTCGGGAAACTCGTTGAGTCCGTAGACCATCGTGCCCGCCATCGCGGCCACTTCGGCTTCTCTAGTGGGAAACCTCGGCATCTTCTTCTCCTTTGTTGTAACAGCATGTGGGTGAATTCGACTCGGCAGGGATTTGCCGAGGCACAGTACACGGCCGCGCCAAGCGTAGGCCGTGGTTTCCTAGGAGCCCGCGAAACGGCTCGTGACTTCTTTTCATCTGGGGCAAACGACGGCACGCGAGCGCAAAACCTAGGACGGCTGATCGATCATTTCGACCGGTCGATATGAAGCTTCGAGTCGGCGGTTTGATGCTTGGATTTTGAAAAATCGAGGCTTCGACCTGGCGGTTTAGGCCTTCGATTCGCGGACACGAAGGTTCAAATCAGCGAGACGAATTGTCGATCTTGGAAAATCGGAGTTTTCGACTGACGAATCGCGGTCTTGGATCAACGGCGTGTTGTTTCAGATCGACGACTTGAAGGATCAAATCGACGACTTGATCCTTCGAATCGATGCCGTTTTGGCAGCTGCCGGCCACACCGTCCGATGAATCCTCAGCGTAAGCAGTTGATTTACAACAGCTTATGGCTGAACATCCGTCGTCAGAGTGAATCGCCTGGGGCTGGGCAGCCTTTGGAATGGAGATTGGTGCCAGCTTATTTTCGCTTATGATGCGGTCCCCGAGCGACAGCATCGGCGCCGGATCGCTCTTGTCGCGACGCACCATGGCGTGGCCGATGACCCCCTTGAAATCGACGAGGCGCTCGCCGTAGTGGTCAATAGTTGGGTACGGCACCTGCCGTTCGATGGAGTAGGTGTCGCAGAGATAGTCGATGAGCTGGATTAGCCGATCGACCTGGACGGGCTCGTATTTGTCGAAGTACCTGTAGCCGCGGTAATGCTCGAGGTAGTCAAAGGCCTCGTCGCGTGGCTTCACGGTCTTGGGGGAGATTCGGTCGAAGCAGTAAAGTGTGTCGTTGAATTCGGTGAGGCCGCCTTCGCTGGCAAGGTCGATTCCGATGAAGCGCTGCTCGGACACTTGTTGGAAACGACGTGCTAGGAGCGCCTGTGAGCCCCGATCGCTCGCATCAGTATCAGATGTAGGGAAGACTTGCGAGCGGTTCTCACGCGCTGAGGATGGAGTCCCAAGACGAGTGGGACGGATCAGTTGCTCTATGGCGTGTGGGGAACCTCATCGAGCGATATCTTCGCGGTTGGGGGATTTGGTGTAATAGTCCGGGGTTCGCGTTGATCGGTGTCAGTCGAACTCATCGCTCAAAAAGTGTCGATACGTAGCATTTGATACAAACTCTGGCTAGTTAGGCCGCACTTGCCGTGTTCCTTGATCAGCCATCCGGGCGTCACTTGGCGCTCGGGGTCTTCACCCGATGCACCGCAATGAACCCGCACGCCGGGCAGTGTTACACCTGCGAATTGACTCCGGCTTGCCAGTAATTGACCGCGATTTGACTCCCGGTGTTGATGGTGCTATTCCAAACCTGAAGTGAAACACACCGCTGGCCCCGACCTTACGCAAGAGTGAATTAAGGAGGAGACGTGCAGTCCACCTCTCTCTCACCCGAAGATCTGATGAAGAAACGCAGCCGTCACCTATCTGGACTAACCCTGTTCGCCCTCACGGCGTCGATGCTCCTTTCCTGCGGTGAAGACACTGTAGAGCCCACTTCACCGACTCTGGCTTCAGTGGTAGTCGCACCGTCAGCGGATACGCTGATATCCATCGGCGATACACTGCAGCTATCGGCGGTGGCTCGTGACGGTAGCGGAGCGGTAATGTCCGGCAAGACATTCACCTGGTCGTCATCCGATGAGACTGTAGCGACAGTGAGTGCATCGGGGCTGGTGACGGCGGTGGCGAACGGTATGGCCCAGATCGCGGCGATCGCTGACGGAGTCGGAGGAACCAGCGACGTGACCGTAGCACAGGAGGCCGCCTCAGTTGCCATAAGCCCGATCGGAGCTTCGATATCCGGCGTGGGTGAAACGCAGCAGTTCGGCCTGGAAGCGTGGGATGCTGGCGGCAGACTGATTCCCGATCCATCAGCGACCTGGAGGAGCCTCAACACCAACGTAGCGAGGATCGATGCAAACGGGATCGCTACTGCTGTAGGCAGTGGCCAGGTGACCATGCACGCCGAATTGAACGGTTTGGAGGCTCACGTAGTAATGACCGTATCTGTGCCCGGCGTAGCCTAGGTAGCCTCGTGGTCCATCGACAACCCTGCATCCGTTGTATACCGAGGTGTGTGGGGCACCTCAGAAACCGACGTGTTCGCCGTGGGAAGCGATGGAGCGATTGTGCACTATGACGGGAGCACCTGGAGTGAGATGAACAACGGGACGGGACAGTGGCTCTACGGCGTGTGGGGCACCTCATCGAGCAACGTGTACGCGGTAGGATCGGGCGGTACGATTCTGCACTATGATGGGGCTGCCTGGGCTGAGATGACGAGCGGGACGGCTGAAGCCCTGCGCAGC
>JBDGYW010000769.1:3612-4776 GCA_039588935.1 Gemmatimonadota bacterium
ACCTCATCGAGCAACGTGTACGCGGTAGGATCGGGCGGTACGATTCTGCACTATGATGGGGCTGCCTGGGCTGAGATGACGAGCGGGACGGCTGAAGCCCTGCGCAGCGTGTGGGGCACCTCATCGAGCGACGTTTACGCGGTGGGTTCCATGGGGACGATCCTGCATTTCGATGGAACCGCCTGGAATGATATGGCGAGCGGGACGACCAGTTACCTCTCGAGCGTCTGGGGCACCTCATCGAGTGATGTCTATGCCGTCGGAGACAATGGCAGACTTGTGCATTTCGACGGGACAACCTGGAGTGATATGGCGAGCGGGACGACCAGCTATCTCGAAGGCATATGGGGCACCTCGTCGAGTGATGTCTATGCCGTCGGATACTATGGCTCGATTCTGCACTACAATGGAACCGCTTGGAGTGATATGACGAGCGGGACGACTGAGGACCTCTTTGGCCTGTGGGGCACCTCGTCGAGCGACGTGTACGCGGTGGGAGGCGGTGGTACGATTCTGCATTACGACGGGACCGTGTGGGATGAAATGAACACTGTGGTGACTGCGGCACTCATTGGCGTGTGGGGCACATCGTCGAGCGACATCTACGCGGTTGGAATGTTCAGCACGATCAGACATTATGACGGTGTCAGTTGGACTACCGCGACGAACGGAGCCCCATTCCTCTGGGGCGCGTGGGGCACCTCCTCAAGTGATGTCTATGCTGTGGGGAATCTCGGCACCATTGTCCACTACGACGGGACTGCGTGGGGTGAAATGACGACCGGGACGACTGAGACCCTCGAAGGCGTGTGGGGCACCTCAGAGAGCGACGTGTTCGCCGTGGGATGCGATGGAGCGATTGTGCACTATGATGGTAGCACCTGGAGTGAGATGAACAGAGGGACGGGACAGTGGCTCTATGGCGTGTGGGGCACGTCACCGAGCAACGTCTACGTGGTGGGATACCGCGGAGGGATCTTGCACTACGATGGAACCGCCTGGAATTACGTGACGAGCGGGACCACTAATGGCCTCTATGGCGTATGGGGTACCTCATCGAGCAACGTGTACGCGGTAGGATCGGGCGGTACGATTCTGCACTATGATGGGGCTGCCTGGGCTGAGATGACGAGCGGGACGGCTGAAGCCCTGCGCAGCGTGTGG
>JBDGYW010000770.1:0-3595 GCA_039588935.1 Gemmatimonadota bacterium
GTTTTCGCTTTGGTAGGCAGCATCACTCGCAGCGATCGGTCGTTTTGACCACTAGCAAACTATAATGACCTAAACTATAATGTTATATATGATAGTTGCGATCCACAGGTGTACACCCTTGGAGTGATGCAATGGTACGGCGCAATCGTGCTGCTTCTGGAGCTGCAAGAACCGGAGAAGTTGTTCCGCTAAGTCCCCCCGTCTACCATGTCCTCCTCGCGTTGGGGGACGAAACGAAACACGGATACGCGATGATGCGGTCGTTCGATGAGATGACGGGTGGAAAGGAACAACTATTGCCAGGGACCTTGTATGCCACGATCTCCAGGATGGTGGAAGCGGGGTTGATTGAAGAGGCGGATCCACCCGATCCGGCAGCTGACTCCCGGCGTCGGTACTATCGAGTCACTCCCCACGGGCTCGACGTCGCGGCGGCCGAGTCGGCTCGCATGCGATTGCTTCTGGATGTTGCGAGGCGTCAGGGCATCCAACCGGAACGCGCTAGATGACGATGGTCGTGGCGGTCTCGCGGGTCGTGTTCACGGCTGTGCTCAAGCTGTTCCCGCGGGAATTCGCAGTGATCCATGGCGAAGAAATGGTCGAGGCGTTCTGCGCCGAGATCGATCGACACTGGCGAGAACATGGTGCGGCGGCAGCAACGTGCTATGCCGTCCGCGCAGTCGCCGATGCGGCACGACAGGGTTTGAGGCGGCGGCGACGCCGTGAGCACCTCGAACGGCTAAGCGCACGCGCCCCAGCGTGTGGCATATGCCGGCACCCGTTCTCCGGGGTTGGACTGGACCTGCGATTCGCCGTGCGATCGCTAGGGAAGACGAAAGGCTTCGCTGCAGCCGCCGTTCTGGTGTTGGCGTTGGGGATCGGGGCAAACACCACGCTGTTCAGCGCTCTCGAAACCGCGATTCTATCGCCACCACCGTTCCCGGCGTTCGACCGATTGGTGATACCCGACCTCGTGAGAGAGCGCGATGGCCAAGAGGTGGGAATCGCTCCCTGGTGGCCCTACCCGGCGTTCGAGATGTTCCGGAATACGGAGGACCGTCTCATAGATCCGATCGCGGCTTACGGAGCCAGACGAGCCACACTTTTCGGTGACGGTTCTGCCACGGAGATAACCACAGAGGTCGTTTCGCCCGAATATTTCACGGTGCTGGGTGTCCTGGCGACGAGGGGCCGCACCTTCCTCCCAGGTGAGGGAGAGATCGAGCGGCCTGCGAGAGTCACCGTCATCTCTCACCAGCTCTGGCTGAGCCGTTTCGGCGGCAGCGATTCCGTCTTGGGTCGCGAGGTGGTATTGGATGGAAGACCATATGAGGTCGTTGGAGTAGCACCTCGTTGGTTCAGTGGATTGAAGGGCGATGCAACACTATGGCTGCCGATCGGAGGCGTAATGAGTGCTCAGACCTTGCGCCGTGTCCACAGCCATGATTGGTACGTGGTGGGTCGATTGCGGTCGGGTGCTCATTTCGACGCCGCTCGGGCGCAGATGCAGACGATTGGCGGGGCAATAGACGCTGCGTATCCGTTCAGCACGCCGGGCCTCCAATACGTGGGCGAGTTGAAGTCGTTCCGGGACGCATGGACGAACGACGGGGCGCGAAAGTCGGTGCTGATGCTCTCCGCTGCCGGGTTCCTGGTTCTCCTCGTGGCATGCGCAAACCTCTCGGGCTTGCTATTGGCTCGACACACAAGGCGGGCACACGAGCATGCGGTGCGTCTCGCGGTCGGCGCCTCTCGCTGGCATCTAATTCGCTCGTCTTTGACGGAGGGCCTCGTCCTCTCTTGCATGGCCGGAATCGCGGGAGTGGGGCTCGCACGTTGCGGTACTCAGGTCCTGCGCAGTAACTGGCCCGAGCGATTCCTCTACAACGTCAAGGAAGAACTGCGTGTAATCAATGTCGACGGCTTCTCGGTTGACAGCACGGTTCTGGCTGGTGCCGTCGTCATTACGCTGGTAACGGCGATTCTTGTCGGCGTGATGCCGGCGCTGCGGTTATCCCAGGTGGACTTGACGAAGAACCTCAAGGACAGTGCTGGCGTGACGCGACGCGGTACTCGGCTGTTCGGCTTCGATGTCGGGGAGGGTATGATCGCCGCACAGGCAGCGATTGCGATCTTGTTGCTGATCGGCGCCGGTCTGGTTGGTGAGAGCGTCAGGCGGCTGTTTGATGTGGAACTGGGTTTTCGCGTAGACCGACTGTTGACGTTCGATTACAGAATGCCCAGATCCGAGCTTACCGCCGACCCCGCGACCGCGCTCGACCGCTCCGCTGACTTCACGGAAGAGCTGTTGCACCGTATCCGAGCCCTGCCAGGCGTGGAAGGCGCAACTAGCGGCTGTATTCCGTTGCGTGGCGTGTGTAACGCCTACGCCCTTACCGCGACGGAGCTGATGCCGGAGATGCCTCAAGAAGATTGGCGGCGCATCGCGGTGAGTTCGGCGGATGCATCATATTTCGACGTGTTGGGCATACCAGTAATCGCCGGACGCCCGATAGACCAACGCGATGGACAGGATGACAGAATCACCGTTGTTCTAAGCGAGACGACCGCCGACCTGCTGTTCCCCGGGGAAAATCCGGTTGGCCGGTGGATCGAGCTAAACGGGAACAGGGCTGACGTGGTTGGTGTAACCGGAACGGTGCTTCGCGAGCCGCCCGACGAGGAGCAGCTGCCCGAGGCAATCGTCTTTCATCGGGACCTGCCCGGGAGACGCGGCGTGATGGTCAGAACCGCGGGCGATCCGTTGGCGTTGGTGCCACTAATACGCAACGAACTGCGGACTCTGGACCCGAGGGTACCGCTCGTCGACGTTGCGACGATGGACGACCTGTTGAATCGCGCCACCGGCGATCGACGGCTGATACTGGGCCTGCTAACGTCGTTCGCAATTGTGTCGGTACTCCTCGTTGCAGTTGCCACGTGGGCGATCGTTGCCCGTGCCGTAGTGGACCGTACGCACGAGCTCGGAGTGAGGATTGCACTGGGAGCGCGGGCAAGAGTCGTGGTTCCTTTGGTGCTCGGTCGCAGTCTCCTGGCGGCACTGCTCGGCATCGTTATAGGCACGGGAGCCTCGTGGGCGAGTACGCGTGCGCTCGGTTCGTTTCTTTATGACATGAGTGCGAGAGATCCCGCGGCATTTGTCGTTGGAATGATTCTGCTACTGGGCGTGGTCGCGCTCGCGAGCTATCTGCCTGCAACCCGGGCGACGAGGATCAATCCGGTAGACGCGTTACGAGCGGAATAGGATCAACGGCTCTGTAAACTCAATGGAGTGCGGTTACGGCGGGATGAGCAACGACAGCCGTGTCGGACCCCGTTCGTCCGGTACCCATCAAGGTGGCAAAGCTCACGTGACACAGAGACCGGTAACAGGAAGCGTCGAGAGGTCCAAGGGCCGCGTCAGAGCGCGGTATCGCTATATCAGCTGATATTCAGTGGGTCTCATTCAGGGTCTGAGTTTGCTTCGACCGAGGTACCATCAAGCGATGGCTCACACGGGTCCTCCGCTTGATATCGGGGACGGGTCCTTCGTTGGGCGACGGAATGCCGGCCTCTACTTGCTCGCCGCAGCAAG